>JAYVCO010000686.1:0-6303 GCA_043749935.1 Planctomycetia bacterium | reverse complement strand
TCCCATTCTCAACTCGCCTCGCAACCTTCGACAGCCCAACCACCTACCGCTGCTAGCGACAACATCCCGCTAGCAAGAATTTGTGGGTAATGACAAGGGCGATCAGCCCGCCGACAGGAGCATCCAAACAAAACGTGAGCCGCGCAAGCGGCAAAGGCGATCGATACCCTCGGCAACGCGTTTGAAAATCTCCCGGTGCCTTCGCCGCTAGCGCGGCTTCCACGGAATTGGTGGTTGCGACTCGAATCCGTGGGCTCGCTCGCCCACGGCTACATGCCTTCGCCGCTAGCGCGGCTACACACTGAAAACACTCTGCGCCGCTTCGCGCGGCTTGAGGAAACGACTTGCCAAGAGCTATTCCTGAAAATGCACCCAGGTCATCGAGCGCGCCTCTTCGAGTGAGGTGATGCCGTCGCGGACTTTCGTGAAGGCGTCGGCCAACAGGCTGCATGTGCCATGGGAACGCAACAGGTCTCGCAACTTATCTTCCGCGGCACCGCCTTCAATCGCCTCGCGAATGGCCCTGTTGGGCAGCACGACTTCGAAAATGCCAACCCGTTCGCGATATCCGACGTTTCGGCACCGCGAGCAGCCGACCGGCTTGGGCAATTCCGCGGGCGGCTCGACTCCTTCTTGAATGAAAAGCTGCTGTTCGGCCGGTTGAATTGGTTCCATCTTCCGGCAATGAGGACACATGCGGCGAACCAGGCGCTGCGAGATGATACCGGTCAGATTGCCCGCCAATGAGCGATTGTCGATGTGCAAATCGCGCATGGCCGTGATCGTCGAGGCGACGTCGCGGGTGTGCAACGTGGTGAACACGTATTTGCCTGAGCTGGCGGCGCGCATCACGATTTCGGCCGTTTCCGCGTCACGTATCTCGCCGACCAGTACGACGTCGGGATCCATGCGCAGCAGCGTTCGCAGTCCCTTGGTCATCGTGATTTCGTGCCGATGGTCGACTGCCATTTGGCGGAACGTGGCAATGCGATATTCGGGCGGGTCTTCGATGGTCACGACGTTTCGATGGCCGTCGTTCATGGCGTGTGCCATCGAGTAGGCCGTCGTCGTCTTGCCCGAGCCCGCGGGCCCGGTGACCAGCACCACGCCTTCGCCAAGTCGCAGCATTTCGTGCAACCGTAGCAGCGATTCGCTGCCGAGCCCCAGGCTGTCCAGCGGACGCAGCAGACGGTCTCGATTGAGCAGCCGCAAAGCCAGCGATTCGCCACCGACCACGGGAACTTTGGTCAGGCGCACTTCATAGTTGCCGATCGGTTCGCCCAGTGTGATGCGCCCCTCGCTGGCTCGGAATGGGTCGGCGATATCTAGCTCGGCCATGACCTTCAATTGCGTGACCAGCGCGTGGCCCACGTCGTGGTGCAACCGGCAGAAGTGCTCCAGCCGGCCATCGATCCGCAGCCTCACTTCCATATCGCCGTCCAGCGGGTCGATGTGAATATCCGTGGCCCGCTCTTCAATTGCGCGCGCCAACAGCTCCAACGAACTGGAACGGTCGGGACGAGAGGCGAGAGACTGATCCAGGAAATCGATCGCGTCCTGCTGATCCGCGGCACGGCCTTCCAACTCCGGCGTGCCGAGCGGGCGCGCGGGGTTTCCAAACCCGGCACTGGCCGATGGCTGCTTTAGATTCAACACCTGACAGGGGGCCTTTCGCGTGACTGCCTCGGCCACGCTGCCTAGCAAGAAGCGCCTCAGACCAGAGCGGCCGCTGGTGGCCATGACGATCAACTCGACTTTTTCTTCTTCGGCCACTCGTACGATCTCGATTGCTGGGTCGCCGTGCAAAACACGAAACTCGTGCGAAACCGGTTTCTTCTCGGCGCTGGTGACCGTGGTCAAAAGAGCAACCAGCGAGGCTTCTTCTTCCGAGGTCGTGTCCGGAGGCGGGACAGTGCCGACTGGGGGCGAGCTCGGCTCGACATGAATCACCAATAACAGAGCGTCCGACTGCTGCGCGAGCGAAACGGCATATCGCAGCGCGGCGTTGCTGGTGTCCGAGTAGTCGGTGGGGAAGAGGATCTTCTTGGGCATGGGCTAGGTCTCAATAGTAGAGACGTCGGTTTCGCGTCAGGGTCGGACCAGACGCAATCCAGGAGCAATCTCTATGCCAAGTAGTCCGTCCAAGCAGCCGATGAGCCGCGTCAGGGGCGCCGGAGCCAATAATGGCCACCCATCGCGATGACGGCGTTGCCCGCGACGAACTGCGGCTTACGTGGAATTGGGGGTCGGGGCTCGACGGCGGTGTGCTGGATCGCCCACCGCTATATGCTTGCACCGCTCACACGGCTTAGCACTTTTGACGCGGACCGCGATATAATTGAACAAAGCCGCCACGGCACTGCTTTGCGAGGCTTCTCCGTGGCGATCCTTGTCCCCCCCTTTAGTGGAGGATCTCATGCAGCGGCGAGAATTCTTGACGACGGCTTCGGCAATCGCTTTGGCGAGCGGTTTGCCGTCGGGCTCACCAATTGCGCGCGGCGCAGATTCGCGACACGAAAAATGCCGCACCTACGCCTCGCCCGAGGAGGCGATGAAATCGCCTCGCGAGCAGGAATTGTTCGTCACGGCTCTGCGGGTTGGCATCAATCCTGGCAAGCCCGATTATCTGGCCACGGTCGACGTGGACCCTAAGTCGTCAACGTATTCGCAAGTCGTCAGCCGCGTCATGATGCCGAACGTCGGTGACGAGCTGCATCATTTTGGCTGGAATGCGTGCAGCAGTTGTCACGGCGACGCGAGCAAATCGCGACGCTACCTGATCGTGCCGGGTTTGCGCTCCGGGCGCATTCATATCATCGACGCTCTCGATCCCAAAGCCCTCAAGCTGCACAAGGTCATCGAGCCGCAAACGATCGTCGCCAAAACCAATCTTAGCGCTCCACATACCGTCCATTGCTTGCCTGACGGCCAGATCATGCTCTCGATGCTCGGCAATGGCGACGGCGACACGCCGGGCGGTTTCTTACTTCTGGACGACAAGTTCGACGTCGTCGGTCGCTGGGAGGGAACCGACAGCCCGGTCGAGTTCAATTACGACTTCTGGTATCAACCGCGTCACGATGTGATGGTGAGCAGCCAGTGGGCCGCGCCCAACACGTTTCGCGGCGGCTTCGATCTGAAGGACGTGGAAGGCGGCAAGTACGGTCATTCGCTGTGCTTTTGGGATTGGTCCAAGAAGAAGCTGCTGAAAACCGTCGACCTCGGCAAACAGGGAATGATTCCGCTCGAAGTCCGTTTTCATCATCAGCCCGATAGCACGCACGGATTTGTCGGCGCCGCGCTTAGCAGCACGATGTGGCATTGGTTCTCGAAAGACGGGCAGTGGGAAGTCGAAAAGGTCATCGACGTGCCCTCGATCGAGGCGGCAGGCTGGCCGTTTCCCGTGCCGGGGCTGATTACCGACCTGCTCGTGTCGATGGACGACCGCTACTTGTATTTCTCCAATTGGCTGCACGGCGATCTGCGGCAATACGACGTTCGCAACCCATCGCAGCCGAAGCTCGTGGGCCAGCTCTGGCTGGGAGGCGTGTTGGGAAAATCGGGTAAGTTCCGCGGCCAGGACTTTGTCGGCGGGCCGCAGATGTTGCAACTCAGCCTGGACGGCAAGCGGCTGTATGTCACCAATTCACTGTTCAGCAGTTGGGACAATCAGTTTTATCCGGCAATCGCCAACAAGGGGTCGTCGCTCAAGCAGATCGATTGCGATACGGAGAGTGGCGGCATGAAGTTGAACGAAAACTTTTACGTTGACTTTGGCGCCGAGCCAGGCGGTCCCGCGCGGGCCCACGAAATGCGATTTCCCGGCGGCGATTGCACTTCGGACATTTGGATTTAGCAAGGCCCCCGATTCATGGAAAAATGTGTTGTTGATTTCGAGCGGCGCGCCGAGATTGGCCTGATCACGCTCAACAATCCCGAGCGGCGCAATGTGCTCTCGCGCACGGCGCTACGGCAATTGATCGACCGGCTTGATGAGGCCGAAGCCGAGGCCGAGATCAAATGCGTGATCTTGAAAGCCGAAGGGCCCGCGTTCAGCGCCGGGCATGATCTGCGCGAAGTGATTGACTCGAGCGATGCCGAACGCGAATCGCTGTTCGCGCTTTGTACGCAAGCGATGCAAACCATCCGTGGCTCGTCGTTGCCAGTCATCGCCCAAGTGCAGGGGATCGCCACGGCGGCCGGGTGCCAACTGGCCGCCACGTGCGACCTGGTGGTCGCGGCCGAAGAAGCCAGCTTTGCCACGCCGGGCATCAAGATCGGTTTGTTCTGTTCCACGCCGGCCGTGGCCCTGTCGCGCGCCGTGGGCACGAAGAAAGCTATGGAGATGCTGCTGACCGCCGAACCCGTGCCAGCGCGCGAAGCCGAACGAATCGGCCTGGTTAATCGCGTCGTCCCGCGTCAGGACCTGGCCAAAGTCACCCTAGATCTGGCCATACAAATCGCCAACGCCAGTCCCTATACCCTCGGCCTGGGCAAACGAGCGTTCTACGAACAGCTCGGTCTCAGCGTCGAGCAAGCCTATCAAATCATGCAACAAGCGATGGTAGAAAACGCCCGCGCCCCCGACGCGATCGAAGGCATGAAAGCTTTTTTAGAGCGACGTAGTCCGCGCTGGGGTGGTTAAGAGTTGCGGCTTGTAGTGGTTAGTGGTTAGTGGTTAGTGGTTAGTGGTTAGTGGTTAGTGGTTAGAATTGCCGAGCAGTGACCGTTTGCGTTGCGAGCCGGGATTAGTGGCAGTTGTGGGGTGGTCAGAACGCAAGGATTGCGCATCCTTGGCTAACCACTTGCCACTAATCACCAACCACTACTCCACCTTGTTTCAGGCCATTTGTGGCCCTAAACTAGAAGTTCGCATTGCGGCATTCGTTAGTTTCTCTCCGAGCCCCTACCGAGGACCAAGCTCAAATGGCTACCGCCATGGATCGCAAACTGTGGGCCCAGTGGCAGCAGGAGATCGAAAGCGCGCCCCCTTTGGCGCAGCCGGCGACGACCGTCAGCGGCATGCCCATCGATCCGCTGTACACGCCCGACAACCTCGATGGCTTCGAGTACGAAACGGCCCTCGGCTATCCGGGCCAGTATCCGTTCACGCGCGGAATCCACGCGACGATGCATCGCGGACGGCTGTGGACGATGCGCCAGTTCGCCGGTTTTGGCACGGCCCGGCAAACCAATGAGCGTTTCAAGTTCCTGGTCGACAAGGGACAGACTGGCTTGAGCACCGCCTTCGATCTGCCGACCCTGATGGGACTCGACAGCGACGATCCCCGCTCGCTGGGCGAAGTCGGCCGGCTGGGAGTCGCGCTGGACACGATCGACGACATGCGGCAGCTCTTTAACGGTATCGACATTGGCAAGATTTCGGTGTCGATGACGATCAACGCGCCGGCGGCCGTGGTGATGGCCTTTTACCTGGCTAACGCCAAAGACGAAGGCGTGGACTGGAAGAAGCTGCGTGGGACGATCCAGAACGATACACTCAAGGAGTTCCACGCGCAGAACGAAATTTACTTTCCGCCCGAGCCTTCGGTGCGGCTGGCGATCGATGTAATCGAGTTTTGCACGCGGCAGGTTCCGCAGTGGAACCCGGTCTCGATTTCTGGATATCACATTCGCGAGGCCGGTTCGACCGCGGCGCAAGAGCTGGCGTTCACATTGGCCGACGGTTTCCATTACATCGATCAATGCCTGGCACGCGGACTGAAAGTTGATGAGTTCGCGCCGCGGCTGAGCTTCTTTTTCAACGCGCATAACGATCTGTTCGAGGAAGTCGCCAAGTATCGGGCCGCGCGGGCCGTGTGGGCCGATCGGCTGCGGAACCATTATGGCGCCACGAACGAAAACTCCTGGAAGCTGCGGTTCCACGCACAAACGGCCGGCTGCTCTCTGCAAGACAAGCAGCCGCAAGTCAATTTGATTCGCGTAGCCTACCAGGCGCTCGCCGCCGTATTGGGCGGTTGCCAATCGCTGCACACCAACAGCATGGACGAAACCCTCGCACTCCCCTCGGAGCATGCCGTCACGCTCGCGCTGCGAACGCAGCAAGTGCTGGCCCACGAGACGGGCGTCACCAACACGGTTGATCCGCTCGGCGGCAGCTATTTTGTCGAAACACTCACCCGGCAAATGCAGCAGCAGGCCCACGACTATTTCGACCGCATCGAAGGTCTGGGCGGAATGCTCCCGGCCATCGACCGCGGATTCTTCCGCCGCGAAATTGCCGAGGCCGCGTTTGCCTATCAGCGCGAGTTCGACGTCAAGCACAAGATCGTCGTCGGCGTA
>JAYVCO010000685.1:0-18356 GCA_043749935.1 Planctomycetia bacterium | reverse complement strand
CGCGGTGTGGTCCCGATAGTACACCAGCATTTCTTCGTGGGTCGGTTGGGGTTCATTCTTCACCTGTTGGCCAAGCCAGGCAAAGGCCAGACCTTGTTCGGAATAAACGGATCGTTGTGCATCCAATGAGCTGCCGTTGGCGCGAAGCTTGTTTTCCAAGTCGGATACGCTGCTGGCCTTGTACTCTGCCATCAGGGTTTTCAAACGGTTGTCGTTGAAATCCTTCCGCATTCGTTCAGCGTTTTTGGCCAGGCCCTCGGGCGGAACTTTGCTCTTCAGTTCGGACAACAGTAGCTTTAGCCGGATCATGTCTTGCAACGTCCGTTGCATATAGACCCGCTGCATTTTGTCGAATTGCTCAGCTTTTACCTCCGGAGGCATTTGTGCAAACTGTTCCGCATTCTCCTTCAATGCGAAGGCGATCGATTTGTGTACGATCGGCAGGACCTCGTTGGCCTGGATTACTTCCGAGCCCACGCGTGCGACGATCATCGCTGGATCGTACGGAGGATCGGCTGGCGACTTCACAGGCCCGACATTAGCTGGAACGCCCGTCGCCACCGGCGGGCCAGTGACCGGCCGATTCGCACCGGCGGGCATGCCCGCAGCGGGATAGTTGGGTGCTGAAGCGTTGGGATTCGCATTTTGGCTGCCGCCAGGCCACGACGATGGTCGCGTCACCGGTGCTGGCGCCGGAGTCGGGCCGTAGTTGTTGGGAAGATAGGGATTTACTCCGTTGGCCGGCGAAACTCCACCGGCGCCGTAGCCCTGCATCGAGTTTGGATCGCCGGGTACCTGCGCCCAAGCCCTAGAGTTGGCGCCGATGGTGGGGCACAATTCCGGCACTTCGATCCGCAGATGCTCAATCGCAACTGCCAAGGCGACCGCAGCCAGAAAGCGACAGTAGGTTCGCGACACGATGTGCCTTTGGATCGTCTCTACGGGCGGATCGACCGCACGCAGTAAATGTTGGGAGAACCCCACCCTCTGACAGGAAACGCTTGCGCGGCAAAACCTTGCAGAACGCCGGCCGTGCGCGCGGCGGGATTATAGGGATCCCTCATTGCGGCTGCAACAGAGATTGCACGATGCGGATGATTTCTTCTGGCTCTGCAAGTCCTTTTGGCAAAGGAAGATATGCGCTCTTGTCGTCGACGATCCGCAGCTTGCCACTGTTTTTGGCCAGTGTCTCGATACGCCGTCGCTTCGTATATCCAAAGACGACGAAACCTTCTTCCAGGTGAATCGACTCGATTTCCCACGCGTGGGCCCACAGGCGCAGTTGGGCTAGCAGCAGCATCCGATCGACTTCCGGCGGCCTGGGACCAAAACGATCGACCATCTCGGCCGACAGGTCGTCCCATTCCTCCAGGCTGGCCAGCCGCGCGACACGCCGGTACAGGTCGATCTTCAAACGCATGTCGGGTACATAGGTGCGGGGAATGTATCCCTCGTAAGGCAGGTCGATGCTGACTTCCACCGAAACTTTGGGCGGCAAGTGCTTCAGCGTTCGCACGGCCTGTTCCAGCAACTCGCAATACAGTTCGTAACCAACCGTGGCGATGTGGCCGCTTTGTTGCGTACCCAGAATGTTGCCGGCCCCGCGGAGTTCCAAGTCGCGCATGGCAATGGCGAAGCCCGAGCCCATCTGGCTGAATTCTTCGATAGCGCGTAAGCGGCGAGCCGCGGTCGTCGACAAGTGTTTCTGAGGATCGATCAACAGGTAGCAATACGCTCGATGTTTGTAACGGCCGACTCGGCCGCGCAGTTGGTGCAGATCGGCTAGCCCATAGCGGTCCGCCTCGTCGATGAAAATCGTGTTCGCGTTGGGAATGTCCAAGCCGCTTTCGACGATTGTGGTGGCCAGCAACAAATCGAAGCGATGATCGACGAAATCGAGCATCACGCGTTCGAGTTCCCCTTCTCCCATTTGACCATGCCCAATGGCAATCCGAGCCTCGGGCACGATTTCATTTAGCCGATGGGCAACCTTTTCGATGTCCTGTACGCGATTGTGCACGAAAAAAATCTGCCCACCGCGATTCAGCTCGCGCATGACGGCGTGGCGCACCAGCTCTGCGTCAAACCGCGTGACGCGAGTCTCGATAGCCAAACGATCGTTGGGCGGAGTCTCGAGATTCGAAATATCGCGGACCCCCAACAGCGACAAGTGGAGCGTGCGGGGGATTGGCGTGGCGGTCATCGTCAGCACGTCGACGGTTTGCCGTAGTGCTTTGAGCCGCTCTTTGACTTCGACGCCAAATCGCTGCTCTTCATCGATGACCACTAGCCCCAGGTTTTGGAAAGTCACATCGTGCTGGGCGAGCCGGTGGGTACCGATCACGATGTCAATCGACCCCGTTGCCAGACCTTCCAATACTTCGCGTGTCTCCTTGGGTGAGCAGAATCGCGATAGCGCGGCCACGGTGACGGGAAACTCGGCCATGCGTGCGCTAAACGTCCGCTGGTGCTGTTCGGCCAGGATCGTGGTCGGCACGAGGACAGCAACTTGATATCCGTTGTCGACAACTTTGAAAGCCGCTCGCATAGCCATTTCCGTCTTGCCGAAACCGACGTCGCCGCAAAGCAGGCGGTCCATCGGCCGCTGCTGTTCCATGTCGGCCTTGATCGCCGAAATCGAGGTTAGTTGGTCGGATGTCTCCAGGTAGGGAAACGAGGCGTCGAATTCGCGCTGCCAGGCGGTATCGCCCGAAAAGCGGATTCCGGGCCGCGAGGCGCGCGAGGCTTGCAACTGCAACATGTCGGCAGCCAGGTCGGTCACAGCCGCGCGAGCGGCTTCCTTCTGCTTCCCCCACATCCGCCCGCCAACATGCGCCAACTGCGGCCGGCTTTTCTTGTTGCCGCCAACGTATTTCTGGACCAGCTCGATTTTCGACGCGGGAACGTATATTTTCGTATCGCCGTGGAATTCGAGCACCAGGTGCTCTTCCGACTGATGGGCCTTCTCCAGCAGTTGCAGCCCGCGATAGCGCCCGATGCCGTGCGACAAGTGGACCACATAGTCCCCCTCGCGCAGCTCGAGAAAGCTATCGATCGTGCGGCCCAGCCGGCGCCGCGTTGGACGATTCAAGTCGGCGCGATGAAACAGCTCGCTGCCGCTGACTAGTGCAATCCGATCGGCCACGAGACGAAACCCAGACTTGAGCCGGCCGATGGGGTAGTGCAGTTTTCCCGCGGCTGCCAACTTGGTCGTGGCGAAAATCTCTTGCAATCGTTGCGACTCGGCTTCGGTCTGGCAGACGATCAGCACGTCTTGGCCGTCACTGCCTGGAGCACTCATTGAGGAATCCAGCTCTTCGCGCACCTTGGCGATGTCACCGCTAAAGCGTTCTACCGACTCGATGCCCAAATGGCAGGTCGTTTCGAACGATCCGCTGGCGACGCTAGCGGCGGTGATCGAGGCGAATCGCGTGAATTGCCGCATCGTACTAGAGACGCTGTGGAAATCTTGCGGCCGCTCGAGCCGCTCCAGATAGCGACGTCCTTCTTCTTCGATGTCAACCGGCTCGACGAGGTAGAACCAACTATTGGGCGGCAGGTAGTTGGCGAAATGCTCGCGGTCGGAGTCGTCGGGCAGAACGATCGTAACGTCGATCTCATCCAACGTCGCCAGGCTGCGCTGCGTGGCGACTTCGAAACGTCGAATCGATTCGACCTGATCGTCGAAAAACTCGATTCGCACTGGGTCGTACCAGTCTGGCGCGAAAATGTCCAAGATTCCGCCGCGCGGCGAAAACTCGCCGGGGAGTTCCACGGCGCTCGTACTGTGAAAGCCCTGATTCACCAGCCACGTCAACAATTCGTTGACGTCGAGCGTGTCGCCACGTCGAATCTGGCGAGTTTGCCGGGCGAGCTTGTCGCGGCTGGGCACCGGCTGCAGAAGGCTTTGAATGCTGGTGACGACGAGTTGCGGAGGTTCGCTGCTGGCGAGCTGCTTGAGCAGCCGCAGCCGCTCACCATAAATCTCGTCGTAGACGACTTTTTCCCGCTGCTCGCGTTCCCAAGCTGGAAATCGCTCGGGCTTGATGGCTGAAAAAAGAGCCAGATCGTCGCAGAAGTCGTCGAGGTCGTCGATGTGTGGCCAGACCACGATCAGCGGCCCGGCCGCATGGCCGGCGAGCGATGCCGCAACGAGCGCGCAGCTCGAGCCCCAGACTCCGCCTAGCGTGGAGGCGTGTCCCGCCTGCAAACTGGCAATGACTTCGGCGAAGCCGTGCTGCGCTTCCAGGCGTCCGACCAATTCAATCAACCGGTCGTACGCGGTGAGGACGGTTGGCGCATTTTTCATCGGTTGCGGGGAATTCTAGCTGGCGCCTGGGGAACCGGAAAGGCCGCTGTACGCTATTGAACGGACAACCTGCATTTGTCTCGACAAAGACGCAGTGCGTTTCAATCGTTGCAGCCAAGAATTCGCCCACGTTTAGAGCGGACTTTCTCCACGTTCAGTTTTGAACGATTTCATGAGCGCGGCCTCGGGCAGGGCTTTGTAGTAGGGGTCGAGCGGATAGCAACCCGAAACGAGGCCCTGCCTGGGGCCGGTCGTGCAGTCGCTGAAGGTGCGACAGATATGCTTGCGCGCGAGACGCCCCGAAGCGAGTGTTGCAGCCGGCAACTCGGGATAGGAGAGGACCATGCGGCCGAGCCCAATCGAATCGGCCCAGTCCTGGCGAACCACGGCTTGCGCGACGTGCGGCAGGTAATCTTGCAAGTACGAATAGCCGGTTCCCACCATCAATAGCGTGGGCACAGCCAGCTTGCACTGACGCGTCACGTCAATCTGTCGCCAGACGCCGACGAGCGGGTCTTCGGGTGGCAAATAGCCATCGCTCGGCGGGAAGATGGCAGGTCGCTGAATGTGCGGGCAGTAATAGGGACTGCCTGCCGAAATGTTGACTGCCGCGACCCCCCACCACTTTAGCTGCTGCAGCAACGCGAGCGGCTCCGTCAGATCGATTTTCAGCGGGTCGTGCTCATCAACGCCGAAGCCAAATTCATAGGGTAAGTATTCTTGATAAGGCCAGGGTTGACCAATTTCGCGGCTGGTCTGATAAGGAACCGTGTCAAACACGCTCAGCCGCACGCCCACCGCCAGGTCGGGATACTCTTCCCGGACTCGTTCGATGATGGTTCTCAGCAAGCGCGTGCGTCCGGCGAAATCACCGCCGTATTTGCCCGGTCGAGAGCGAGCGCTGAGAAACTCGTGGAGCAAGTAGCCGTGGCAGGCCTTGATGTCGACGAACTGAAAGCCGACGTCTCGCGCCAAGCCGGCGGCCACCAAATAAGCTTCGATCAGGCGCTCGATTTCGTCGTCCGTGATCACGACCGACTTGTCGCTCGGATCGATCCCGAACTTGGCGTCCAACAGCGGATGGTGGTAGGCGATTCGCGGCTCGAGCCTGGCACCGTTGGGCCGGCAGAATCGGCCCGAGTGGGTCAGTTGCAGGCCGACCATCAGATCCGAGGTATCGCCGCAGTGTTCGGCGTGCGCGGCCTTCAATTCGCCGAGCAAGGCCGCGAGTCCGGCGTGATTTTCGAGCGTGGCCAGCGTTTGGTGTGGGTTGGCTCTGCCTTCCGGCACGACGGCCGCGGCTTCGCCTCCCCAAATCAGCTTGGCTCCGCTTCGACCAAAATTGTGCCAACGGCGCAGCGTGTGCACCGAAGGGGAACCGTCGCGAGCCGCATCCCAGCCCTCCATCGGGTGAATGCACCAGCGATTGCCAATCGTCATCTCGCCCATCCGCATTGGCTCCGCGAGCGGCGAACCCGCGCTGGCGGTCAGGATTTCGTCATCAATCGGCAATCCAATTCCCAAAGCCGCCAGATGCCCGCGAAATTGCGAGACGTTTTTGAATTGCGCGACTTTCGGATATTCGGATTTCATGGGCGGACGATTGAGGCAGTGTGGATGCCGAAATATCAAACGGATTTGGCCGGACGAAGCGGGCTTTGCGCAAGCATGAATTTTTTCTGGCCGGCCGCCGAAGCGAACGCCACCGTCGCCGAACGTTTGGCACCAGAGCCACTGAGGGCCACTACCTTGCCCAGTCCATAATTGGGATGCCGCACGATCATACCTTGATGAAATGCATCTGGGGGAACTCGGGTCGGTTCGGCGGCCTCGGCGCGGTGCATTTCGGCCGCGGTGGCCAGCGGCCCGGCAATTGCCGGCGTCGCTGCCACCGGCACGGCTAGTTCCACTTCCGCTGGCGCGGCTCCCTCGTCCTCGATCTCCCAAGGAACTTCATCGGTTTCTTCGATCGATTCCCAGCCCAATTGAGTGCTGGCCGCGGGTTCGACCAGGTGCATCTCATCGCGCGGCAACTCCATCAGGAACTGGCTGGGGACCGTGCGGCGTCGCTGACCGCGAAACTCGCGGTACGTGGCTAGGCTGAGCTGCAATTCCTCACAGGCGCGAGTGATGCCGACAAACAGCAGCCGCCGCTCCTCTTCGAGCAGCTCGTTGTTTTCCCGGCTCCGCTCGTGCGGCATCAGCCCCTCTTCCATGGCCACGATGAAGACCACTGGAAACTCCAGGCCCTTCGACGCGTGCAGTGTCATCAGCGTCGCCCGATCGTCGTCGGCTTGCCAGGCGTCGATGTCGTTGACCAGGCAAGCCTCTTCCAAAAACGACTCCAAGGCGCCCTCGCCGGGATGCCGTTCGTCGAACTGCCGTGCCGCGGTTAACAACTCTTCGATATTCGCCAACCGTTCCTGGTCCTC
Organism: Planctomycetia bacterium; assembly: GCA_043749935.1. Classification (GTDB taxonomy): domain Bacteria; phylum Planctomycetota; class Planctomycetia; order Pirellulales; family PALSA-1355; genus PALSA-1355. The sequence goes on along the minus strand of JAYVCO010000685.1, from coordinate 11,615 downwards.
TTCGTCTTCCGAATCGGTCAGGAATTGCTGGTAACCCGATTCACTCAGCACGTGCCCCAAGATTTCCTCCACCGGGCCGGCGCTGACCAGCGACAACCGATCGTAGAGCGACACGAACTTTGCCACGGCCACGGCGGCTCGTTTGTTGAGCGATTCGATCAGCCCGCTTTCGCGGGCCGCATCCAGTAGCGAAAGCTGATAGCTGGCCGCATGTTCGCCCAGCCGCGCAATCGTGCTTTTTCCAATCCCGCGTGGCGGCGTGTTGATCACGCGCAGAAACGCGTTATCATCGCGCGGGTTATTGATCAGGTGCAGATAGGCCAACGTATCTTTGATTTCGCGGCGCTGATAAAACTCGAGGCCATTGACCATCTGATAGGGAATGCCCTCGTCGCGCAGAGCAAATTCGAGGCTGCGCGACAGGGCGTTGACTCGATAGAAAATGGCAAAGTCGCGCGGCCGTCGCCGCCCAGCGCGAATCTGTGCGGCGATCGTGGCTGCAATCGTCTCGGCTTCGGCGCGCTGCGTGGCGTATGCCACGAGCGAGACGCTTTGGCCTTCATCGTTTTCGGTGTACAGGCCCTTTTTCTTCCGCCGCTGGTTGTAGTTGATCAGCGTGTCGGCGACTCGCAAGATTCGTTTGGTGCTACGGTAGTTCCGCTCGAGTTTCACGACGCACACTTGCGGATAATCTTGCTCGAATTCCAGGATGTTGCTCAGGTTGGCTCCGCGCCAGCCATAGATGGATTGGTCGGGATCCCCGGTGACCGCCAGGTTTGGGTTGTCAATCGAGAGCGCGCGGACAATCGTGTATTGCGCGAGATTCGTATCCTGGTACTCGTCGACCAAAATGTAGCGATAGCGTTCGTCCAGCGTGCTGCGCGTTTCGGGACTTTCCTTCAACAGCGTGGCCACGTGCAGGAGCAGATCGTCGAAGTCGACGGCGCTCGAGGCCAGAAGCCGGGCTTGATACGCGGGATAGACCTTGGCCACGATGGCGCCTAGCGGATGCCCCGGCCGGGCCTGGTAATTGTCAGCCGAGATGAGGTTGTTTTTGGCCCAACTGATGGCCGAGATGATTCGCTCCGGCGTGTAGAGCGTGGCGTCGATTTGTAGTTCATCGAGCGTGCGGCGCATCACGTTGCGGCTGTCGCTGGTGTCGTAGATCGTGAAGTTTTCGTTCAGCCCGACCAAAGGCGCGTACTGTCGCAACAGTCGAGAGCAGAAACGATGAAACGTGCTCATCCAGACCGGCTCGCCCGGGGCCAGGCGTTCTAATCGGGCCCGCATTTCGTCGGCCGCTTTATTGGTAAATGTCAGGGCCAGAATCTGGCGAGCGGGCACTCCGTGGCGCAACAGATTGGCAACCCGGTGGGTGATGACCCGGGTCTTGCCGCTGCCTGGCCCCGCCAGAATCAACAGCGGTCCTTCCAGATGTTCAACGGCTTCGCGTTGGGCCGAAGTCAGGGAATCAAGCAGTTCGCTCCACAAAGCGGGCAATTCCTGGTGTACACGAAAGGGAGAGACCCTCACTTTATAGTATACGAGTGCTCGACCTGGCGAGGGTCGCGATCGGTGGCGCAGCGCCGACGCCGCGGCCGGCGGCGCTGTGCGAAACAGAGTTTTGGAGCCCCTGCCGCCCGCAGTAGTGCTACCGCGAAGATGCTAGCAAGAGGCCGATTATTTTTCCTAACCGGTACCAATTTCCACAAAAGTTGCTATATTGTCGCCCAAACAAAGGCCAATCAGGAGCGGCCGCCGGTCCGGCAGAAGACTCGTGTGTACTGCCCACCAACAATTCTTAATCTACGGGAGGGAACCCAATGACACGCATTCCATTGCCCACGGTCGATAGCCAGGCTCAGAATCTTAGCGATCGACTAGACATGAGCACGGCCGAAATCGGACTTTCCGTCCGCACGACCAATTGCCTCGAAGAACGGGGCATATTCACCGTGAACGATTTGCTTCACTGCACGCGCGACGACCTGTTGAGCATTTCTAATTTCGGTGAGAAAACCTTGGAAGAAGTCTACAAAGCGCTCGAAGGGGTTGGCTTCTATCGCCGCGCGAAGCGCGAACCCGTCGGCGTCTGACGTTCGCCTCGCAGGCTAACTCAAACGAATGCAAGGGCAGCTCTCTTTGCAGTGGGCTGCCCTTGCTCGTTTTCAACGAGTACCGTCGCGCCTACAAGAAGCTCTAGGGCTTGGTCTTGGGATCCTGCGTTTGCCCGACTGCAAGGCATTTCAGTGTCTTTGTGTCGCGGACGAACAACAACCCATTAGAAAGCGCCGGCAAGGCTTGAGCGGTGGTCTCAAAGAGCTTGGCAGTGGTCAAGGGTCGGTAGGCCTTGGGTGATGGATCGGCCAGCACAAGGTTCCCCTCGGTCTTCATGATCAGCAGCTTGCCATCGGCCAGAATCAGCCCACCGGTGCCAAAATCTTCTTCGGTCCACTGCACCTTTCCGGTGCGAGGGTCGAAGCATCTCAACCGCGCTCCGCCGAGGTCTTGCCGGCCATCGATGCCGTACAAGTACCCGCCCTTTTCAACGCATGTGCTGTATTGACTCGACATCACGTCATCACTCTCCCACACTTTCGTAGCTTGTTCTTTGCCGATTTTTGCCCACTGGGCGCCGACCCCGTAGCTGGCGGAAGCAAACACGTGATCCCCTATCACCAACGGATTGGCGGCGTTGACCGTCGGGCCACGTGCACCGAACGGAAAGCGAAATCGCACCGTGCCGGTTTGAGGGTCGACCGATACAACGTTCAAACGCGCTACGAACACCACGTGCCGTACGCCATCGACAGTGGCGGCCACAGGCGACGAGTAACTGGCCGCCTCGTCGGTCGCTTGCCACAAGGTCTTGCCATCTGCCAGGGCCAGTGCCACGATCCCCGCCCCACCGGGACCGCCCACGTTCAGAAGCAGCTTATCGTCTTCAATCAGCGGGCTACTGCCGCAGCCAAAGTATCCGTCAGAGGCTTTGAAATCTTTCAAGATGTTCCGAGACCAGACGGTTTTGCCGCTGTCGAGCGAGACGCAATGTAGTTCTCCGCCCGGCCCCAGCAGGTACACCAGGCCCTTGTGGATGACCGGCACGCAACGCGGGCCGTCATCAGACGAAATCGTGCTGGTGTATCGCGTGGGAAACGTGACTTTCCAGAGTGGCTTACCGGAACTAGCCGTTAGGGCCTCTGCCACTAGCTCGGTTTCGATACGATGGAATATCACGGCGCGTCCTTGCGAGACAGCCACGCCGGCAAATCCGCGCCCCACGTCTTTTTGCCACACGACTTGAGGGCCTGCGGCTGGCCACTTCGCAAGCAGTTGTTCGCCCTGCGCCTGCCCATTGCGAGTGGGACCCAGGATCTGGGGCCAATCTCCGGCTCGAGCGCGGGAAGCCTGATCGAGACTGCAAACCACGGCCAATAATGCGACCAGGCCCGTTGCAATCCGATTCTTTTGGCAGAGTGTGCCTGCCACGTGCGGAGGATGCATGCCGTTGTCCTTTGGGGGCAGAAAGATCAGAATTATTAACCGTATGGTATAACGGGCAAGCCGGATTGCCGCTACTTACGCTGTTCTGCCGCGAGCGCGGCATATGCGTGGAGTTGAAATCACGACCAACCCGTCTTGTAACGGCCGATTGCCCAGCAGTGGTTTCAATTGCGTGTGGAAATGCCGGTTGTCGCGACGATTGTTTTTTGTGCGGTTGGCATTCAAGGGGTGAAAAAGCGTGTCCCGGTTTTTTAGGCTTTACGAGAAGAAACGCGGTCACCGTCGCACCGGTTCCAAAGCGTTCGGCAGTATCGGCGAAGCGCTGTTCTTCGGCACTTTCTTCACCGTGGGCTGTGTCGCCTTTGCGTTCATGTTCGCGATGTTCGTCTGGCCCGAGTGGCGAGCCAACCGGCAATTCGCGCCCACTACCTGCGTCGTGCTGGCCAAGGAAGTCGCCACGAAAGACGCCTCGGAAAGCGAGCCGGTCATGTATCGGCCGGAAATCCAGATCCGCTTCAAGGTTGAGGATCGCGAGTTTGAGGACAATACCTACGACGTCACAAGGATGTACTCAGTCGACAAAACGGCCGTCGAAGCCATCGTCGCACAATTCGAAGTCGGCCAGCAATATCCCTGTTGGTATGATCCCATCAATCCCCATACGGCCGTGCTCGTTCGTGGTTATAGCGGCTGGCTTTATCTCACGCTGCTCATCCCCATTTCTTTCATGGCAATCGGTGGAGGCATTCTCATATACACAATGCTTCACTGGAACGCCTCCGACGAGCGCCGGGCGCTGATGATTCAGCAGGCCGCAAAGGTGGATCTGTTTGACGTCGACGAGAGCGACCCAAATTTCCCAAACGTGCCAGCCGACGCCAATGTCACGAATAGTCCGGGCACGAACCTGGCCTATCGTCTGCCGATTGCCACCACGACGGGTTGGATCTTGTTTGCCGCGGCTGCGGCGTGCTTGCTGTGGAACGGTATCGTCTCGATCTTCGTCGTCATGGCCGTGCGAAGCCATGCGAGTGGCGAACCGGATTGGATGCTGACGGCTTTCATCACCCCGTTCGCGCTTCTCGGTATCGCCCTGATTGTCTATTTGGTCCGGCAAATCGTGATAGCGACCGGCGTGGGGCCCACGCGTCTCGAAATCTCAGCGCATCCGCTAGGGCCCGGCGAGCGATACGATGTCTTTCTGTCCCAAGCGGGCCGCCTGACCCTGAAGTCGCTGGAACTGTGGCTGGCTTGCGACGAAAAGGCCAGCTTTCGACAAGGAACCGACACGCGCACCGAGACTCGGCGCGTGTACCAGGAGCGCTGTTTTTTCCGCGAGAGTTTCGAAGTCCAACAGGGCCTGCCCTTCGAGAGTCGCTGCCAGATACGCGTTCCAGAAAACGCGATGCACTCGTTTCATGCCAACCACAACGAAGTGAGTTGGAAACTGATTGTCAAAGGAGACGTGGTGGGATGGCCCGAGTACGAACGCGTGTTTCAAATCGTCGTCACTCCCAAGACGAACGGTCACGCTTACTCATGATGCAGCCCCGAGTAAAACTAGAACTTGACGACGGCGCGCGGATCTATCGGCCGGGCGAGGTATTCGCTGGCCAGTTTCACCTGGAGGACGTGCCGCCGCAGGACGTGCGTGCGATCGAATTGTCGGTTCTTTGGCACACGGAAGGTAAAGGCGAGGAGGACATGTCAGTCCACCACTTCGATCGTCTGGAGCCTCAGAACGGCGAGTCGGCCGATTTTCGCCAGTCCCGACATTTTAGCACCGTGTTGCCCAACAGTCCGCTGAGCTATCACGGACTGATCGTCAAGATCTGTTGGTGCGTGCGAGTCCGCGTGTTCATGACTCGCGGCCGAGAGCTTTCGCTGGAGGTTCCTTTCCAATTAGGAAACGTGCCCGAGCCCGCAAGATAGTGCCGTGGAGACGATGTCGTGAGACCAGCAGACGGCCACCTGGCCCGATCGAATCCATTCTCGACTCGCTATACTCGCCCGGGCGCCATCGAATATCTATTCGCGGACGGCCAGAGTGCCGGCGCTCTCGCCAGGAAGCTTATCGAACTCGAGCAACCTGCGCAAATCGTCGGGCCTCATGGTACGGGCAAATCCACGTTGCTCGCCAGCCTGGTTCAGCCATTGAAAGAGTTGGACTGCCGTCCTTGCGTTTTTTCCATTCACGATGGCGCACGATGTTTGCCCGATGATTGGGTGAGCGAAGCACGTCGTAGCGCCGCGTGTCTGATTGTCGTCGACGGCTACGAGCAATTGAGCCGCTGGAGCCGCTTCTGGTTAACGCTCCGCTGTCGTCAGTACGGCTGGCGGCTGCTCGTCACCGCGCACCGGGATGTGGGTTTTGTCACTCTTTTCCGAACGACCGCGAGCTTGCCCGTCGTCCAAGCAGTCGTCGACCATCTGCTGCCCGGCGATGGCACGTTGATCACATCTGCGACCGTCGCCGACAGCTTTTCGGCATCAGGCGGCAATGTGCGCGAAACGCTCTTTGCCCTCTACGACCAATACGAGCGACAGCATGCCGGGCGATGATCGCTCGCTTGCGACCCCGGGTTTTGATTGGGAGATGCGCTACGTTTGCGCTTCGCGCCAAAGTGTCCGAGTTTATTGACTGCGCGGATTGTAGCGATGACGCCACCAAAGCCTGTTCCCATGTTTTTCCGCACTTACCAGAGAGTGCCAGCAGCAAAATGCCGGGGGATTTTGCCGTCGTTCACACAATCTCGATCTAGATTTACGCAGGTCATTCTTTTGCGGGCTCGCAGTCCTTCTTTCGACGGCGGTTGCTAGCAAAGTGACGGACTCATTGGTCAGCATAGAATACGCAGACCCTACGATCGCTCGGACGCTTGAACATTGCCCATAAGAAATGTTCAACCAAATGAGCGTTCGAAGCTGTCAGCATATTGACCAGGCTCGAAAGCATCGGTCTAACGAAACATAGTGACTAAATTTCAGAATCGGAGTGAGTCATGACGGGCCACAAAACCTGCGGCGCCTTGATGGCACTGATGCTGTTCTCATTTTCAGCTTCGCCCGCGCAAGCGCAATACGGCGGCTGGTGGAATCGATGGTTTGGCACATCCGCCACGACGACTTACTATTCGCCTGCCATCGCACAGCCTGCTTTAATACAGCCCGGTTGTGGGCAGCCGGCTTGTGGCCAGGTTGTTAACTACATGCCACAAACTTGCTATCGCACGGTGTATGTCAACGCGCCGGTCGTGGCTTATCGCCCGGTGACCGCATGCGACCCTTGCACCGGTTGTCCGACAACCGTGATGCGTCCGGTAACCTCGTTCGCGACCCAAGCGCGCCTTGTACCCTACATGACTTATCGGCCGGTTGTCACGGCTGGCTATGCTCCAGTGGTACCTGCGTGTGCGACCTGTGCTCCGGCGGCCGCCCCAATGGCGAGGCCAGCCTATTACGCGCCCAGTGTTCCTATGGCCGCTCCGGTGACTCCTACCGCTCCCGCCTGCTGTGGCGCGAGCGCTGCCACGGCACCGACGCTGAATTATGCCCCGACAGGTGCGCCTGGAGCGACCGTTTCGAGCCTCGCGCCGACTGGCGCGTATTACCAGGCTCCCGGCGCGGTAGGCGCTCAGCCGTATGGAGCATTCACGCCGAACCTGCCGCCGCAAGGCGCGCCGCCGATAACCGCTCCGTCAAGCACGACACCATCGACCGACGATTCGCAAAATAGAACTTTTCAAGAGCCCGCGTTGCCGAGCGCTCCCGAGCCGCAGTCGCGAATGCTGACGCCGATTCCGGGGACGAATTCGAACACTAGTGGCGCACCGCGGTTCTTGGATTCCGAAGATCAAGATCGCAGCACTGCGTTGCCAGTTCGCCAAGCTTTGGCTGCCAGGCAGGTTTCGGTCGCAATGCCGATCAAGCAGCTTGACGACAGCGGCTGGCGTGCTGCCCGCAACTAAATCAATCCATCAGCAGAACGCCGGGTAACCGGAGACCTTCGCCGAACCCGTCTTTCGCCTTCAGCGGCGCGAGACGGGTTTTTTTTGCGCATTGGCCGCCCCGGGCAGGCCCCTTAGAATGTTCCAGAGTGGAGGTCGAAAGTCTCAGAGCAGAACGATGAATTAGAACAATGAAACAGGACGATGAATAACGCCCGCATTGCCGAAATCTTTGATCTGATTGCCGATCTGCTCGAATTCCAGGGCGCCAATCCCTTTCGTGTTCGGGCTTATCGCAATGGTGCCAGAACGGTTCGCGATCATTCCGAGCCCATGCAGGCGATCGTGGAGGATGACAGCCGCAAGCTCACCGATATTCCGGGTCTGGGCAAGGACCTGGCCGAGAAGATCACTACGCTGTGCGCCACGGGCACGGTGCCTTTGCTCGAAGAACTGCAAGCTCAGGTGCCGCAGAGCGTCTTGACCCTGCTTCGCATCCCTGGAATGGGCCCGAAGAAAGCGGCCTTGTTGTTCAACGAGCTCCATATTACCTCGCTCGAGGAATTGCGCGCCGCATGCGAGGCCCAACAGGTGCGCAAGCTCAAGGGGTTCGCCGCGAAAACCGAAGCGGCCATTTTGGCTGGCATGGCGCTGGCTAAAACGGCCGACCTCCGGATGCTGTGGGCCGATGCCGACCGGTTTGCACAAACCATCCGAGACCATCTGACATTCTGCTCGAGCATCGAGCAGATCGAAGTGGCCGGCAGCTACCGCCGGGGCAAGGATACGATTGGCGATTTGGATTTTCTAGTGGTTTCTTCCAACCCTGCCGAGGTCATGGATCGCTTTGCCACCGTTGCTGATGTGGCGGCAGTCGTGGGCCGTGGGCCAACCAAGATGTCGATCCGCCTGGCCAATGGACTGCAAGTCGATATGCGAGTCGTGCCGGCAGAGAGTTTCGGCGCTGCTTTACTTTATTTCACGGGTTCGAAAGACCACAACATCGTGGTCCGCGGACTGGCCAAAGATCGCGGCCTGAAAATCAATGAGTACGGCGTGTTTCGCGTCGACGAGGGCCAAGAGGAATTAGTCGCCGGACGGACCGAGGAAGAGGTTTACGCCACGCTCGATTTGCCGTGGTTTCCGCCAGAGCTGCGCGAAGCGCGGCGAGAATTCGAGTGGGCAAAAGCGGGCACGCTTCCGGAGCTCATCGAGGTGGACGATCTTTGCGGCGATCTACACATGCACACCACCGAGACTGACGGCAAAGCCACGCTCGAGGAAATGGTCGCGGCCGCTCAAGCTCGGGGCCTGAAATACATCGCGATCACCGACCACTCGAAGCGCGTTACCATGGCGCGCGGCCTCGACAGCGTCAGACTGCGTAAGCAATGGGAGGAGATTGATACGCTCAATGGGAAGCTGAAGAACTTTTGGGTACTCAAGGGGATAGAGGTCGACATCTTGGAAAAAGGAGGCCTCGACCTGGACGACGACGTTTTGAGCGAATCCGATTGGGTCGTGGCCAGTGTACACTACGGCCAAAATCAATCGCGCGAGCAGATCACGGCACGTGTCATTGGCGCAATCGAGAACCCGTACGTGTCGGCAATTGCCCATCCCACGGGCCGGCTGATCAATCGCCGCAAGCCTTACGAGATTGATTTGGACGCCGTCTTCAAAGCGGCCCGGGATCATCACAAGATGCTGGAGCTTAACGCGAATCCCAGCCGGCTCGATCTGGACGACATTGCTTGCGCCGCGGCCAAGGGGTTTGGCATTCCGATCGTCATTTCGAGCGACGCCCACAGCACGGACGGGCTGGCCGTCGTGCGTTATGGAATTCTGCAGTCACGTCGCGCGGGTCTGACGAAGAATGACGTGGCCAACACCCTGCCCCTGAAAAAACTGTTGGCGCTGATTGCCAAGGGGCGCACCCACGCGAAGCGTTAGTCGGCAAACCGCCCCAGCACTTCCAGCCGATAGCCGGTAACCTGAAACCCAGACCCGGCCAGTTTATCGACCAGACCCGGGTCAATCTTGGCCAGCAACTCGGGATCGAACTCGACCGGCAAATCGCGGATTTCGCCGGTGGCCGTGTCGCGCAAATGGTAGTGGTCTTCCCCACGGCAATCGTAACGGGCGGTGCCGTCGCCGTGGGCCAGCTTCGTGGCCAGACGCGAATCGACCAGGGCCTCGAGCGCTTTGTAGACCGTGGCCAAACTGATTCGCGGTAAATCCCGACGCACCGCGCGATAGACTTCTTCGGCCGACGGGTGGGTTTTAACTTGTTGCAAGAAGCCGAACACCGCGCCACGCTGCGCCGTATATCGGCAGCCGGCGGCATCGAGCGCGCCGCGAACCATCGCTTCGGTAGTCGGTGGGAGAATCTCGGTCTTGCGCGCGTTGCTGGCCATCAAAACCAACTATAGAACCGCTGTTTCCTGGGGTCAAGCAATCGAGCACGCCGCGGGTGGGTGGGATACTGCGTTGCCTACGCTTCAACCAGAACGGAACAGGCAATCGACGGCAGACTTCGAGGACGGAGATCAGATCACTGAAGCTCGCGTTTTTGTAACGCGTTTTCCAAAGCGAGACATTGAAACGCCCTATCCGTCGCTTGACCCTGCTCGGTGGCAAGTCCTATAATCGCCCCCTTACACTTAGATCGAGCTTGACCGTGTAGATACGAGACTTAAAGTTATCGAGCCAGTGCTCGCCAGATAAGAAAACCAACAGCCGATACATCGCGCATGAAAATTCACGAATTCCAAGCCAAACAGATCCTCCGCGAGGCCGGTGTGGCGGTGCCGAGGGGCGTCGTTGCTCGCACTGCCGAGGAAGCCGCCGCAGCCTTTACTCAATTGGGCGGCCCAATTGCCGTCGTCAAGGCCCAGATCCATGCCGGTGGCCGCGGAAAAGGGACCGTTAAAGAAAACCCCAAGCAACATGGCGTCCAGCTCGTCAAAAGTGCCGCCGAGGCCAAACAAGTCGCGGCCGCCATGTTGGGCAATCACCTGGTAACTATCCAAACCGGCTCGGCCGGCACGGTCGTGCACCAGGTGCTGGTCGAAGAAGGCTGCGAGATCGCTCGCGAGTTGTACCTGGGCATTGTGGTCGATCGGGCCGCGGCCGGGCCGGTCTTGATGGTCTCGAGCGAAGGCGGAATGAACATCGAAGAGGTCGCCGAGAAAACGCCCGAGTTAATCTATCGCGAGCGGTTTCACCCCGACTCCGGACTGTTCAGCTTTCAAGCTCGAAAATTGGCCGCCGATCTGGGTCTCAAGGGCGCCAGCGTCCGCTCGGCTGAAAAATTCATGCAGTCGTTATGCAAGGTTTTCGTGCAGCAAGATTGCAGCCTGGCCGAGATCAATCCCCTGGTGGTCACGAAGTCGGGCGAGTTGCTGGCACTCGATGCCAAGATGACGTTCGATGACAACGCGATGTTCCGGCACAAGAATTTGATGGAATTGCGCGACATTGCGGAAGAGGAGCCAGCCGAAGTTCGCGCGGCCAAGGCCGGCCTCAGCTACGTCAAGCTCGACGGCAACATTGGCTGTCTGGTCAATGGCGCCGGCTTGGCGATGAGCACGATGGACCTGATCAAGTTGCACGGCGGCGAGCCGGCCAATTTTCTCGACGTCGGCGGCGGCGCCAATGTGGAGCAAGTCACCGAGGCCTTTCGGATTTTGCTGGGCGACAAAAACACCAAGGCCGTGCTGGTCAATATTTTCGGCGGCATCATGCGGTGTACGACCATCGCTTCGGCCATCTTGGAAGCCTACAAGCTGGTCGGTTTCAGCGTTCCCCTGGTCGTGCGGCTCGAAGGGACCGAGGTCGAAGAAGGTCGCAAGATTCTGGCCGAGAGCAAATTGAATATCATCGGCGCTCAAGGGCTGACCGACGCAGCCAAGAAAGTGGTCACCGCGACTCTAAAGGCGTAAGCGCCAGCACGACGCAACTTCCCACGCGAAGAACTCGCAACGTTCGAACCCATATTTATCCCAATTTGGCTGATATGAGCATCCTGATCAACAAACAAACCCGGGTCATTTGCCAGGGCATTACCGGCAAGGTCGGGCAGTTTCATACCAAGGGATGCCTGGAGTACGGCACGAAGATGGTCGGCGGCGTCACGCCAGGCAAAGGGGGCGAACGCGTCCT
>JAYVCO010000684.1:0-2811 GCA_043749935.1 Planctomycetia bacterium | reverse complement strand
CGATGCCAATGATGCCCACCAGGAAGCAAACGCCGACTAGAAGCTCGTCGCCACGGAAACCCAATACCCGATCGGTCGCCATCGAGGCGGCCTGAGTCAGTGGTCTGGATTGTGCTATTGAGGACTGAACAACTTCGGCCAGCATAGTACGTTCTCCGGCAAGATTTCGCCGCGCTATCCCTTTTTAGGCTCGGTCCCGAATGGGCTCGGCATCTGCCAGGGAGCCGGACTTGAGCCGAACAATTCGCGAAGCGAACGACCCTTGGTCGCGCTCAATTTCGCTTCCAGGACGGTCTTGATGTCCTGTGCCGACATTCCGCGCTGAATCATTTCCATCTTCATCGTGGCTTCCATCTCGTCGAGCTCCATCCGTCGGCGATGGTACGTCACGACAGTCGAAATCGCGATCGCGATTCCGCCCATCACCGCGAACAGTCCCAGCCCAATGCCGAACAGGCCTAACAACTCGCCACCGTTAAGTTTCGAGAAGACGTCGTTCATGGTCACATCTCCAAACACGAGCCGCATGGCGTTACCTGGAAAGAGCCGTCTGGTGTTTATTCGTCCCAGTATGCTCGATCTTGAGAAAACTGCAAAGAAATCCTAGTTCCTCTTGGCGGAAGTCTGTTGCAGGGCGAATCTTCGCGTCTTACAATCGGGCAAGTTTAACCAAGAAAAATTATTTCTTTTCAGGAAAATGTCTGCCTCCTGGCACCGAGCCAGTTGGCCAATGCCAACCGGGACCAACCACCGTTCGGCGAAAGGACCCCGCGCTAATGATCAAGAACATTACTCGTTGTACCCAGGCCAACCTCGGATATTTTTTCCTCTTGGTGGCCTTTTTGGCCAGTTCGTCTCGCGCTGCGACTCTGGTGCCTATCGGTCCGCAGAACCTCAGCCACGGCTCGAACCTGATTCAAAACGGTAGCTTCGAAGACCATCCCAACGCCGGTGTTTCGCCTTACTACTGGGCCACTGGCACTTCCAATGCCCCTTTCGCCAGCCCGGCCAATTGGGTCGCCAGCGGCAGCTCGCCGAATTACGCCTTGTGGGGCAATACGGCGGTCGGCGGATTCGGTATCAATAGCGACGTTCTGCCCGATGGCAACTCAGCGTTGTATTTCGGCAATCAACTCTTGTCCGCAATTTCCGAAACGCCTGCATTCAATGCCGACGGCACGGTCGTTTTCACCAACCCTGCCGTGATCACTCCCGCAGTGGGCTATTCGCCACCAGTCACCTTGAGCCAAACGCTGACCGGTCTAATCCCCAGCAGCACCTACGGCTTGAGCTTCTGGGCGTCCGGCGAAAACGCCGGCGATGGGCAAGGATTCAATCACGACGGCATCTTCGCCCTGGACGTTACCGGCTACAACACGCTCTATCTGGCGGCGCCCAGCGGCTATTCCGGGTTAGGGCAGTCTCACGTCTATAACTTCAACTTCGTACCAACCAGTTCGGTCGCGACGATCACGTTCACCAACTGGGGACACCCCATGTCGGCGACCACAGGTTGGACTTTGGGCGGATTTGCCACGGAGCTCGTGCTCGACGATGTCATTGTCAATGGCGTACCCGAACCCAGTTCGCTCGTGCTCATTGGACTCGGCGCTCTTGGATTCATCCATTTCGCTCGCCGACGAACTCGCCAGAGATGAATCGCCAACTACTTTGTGACCGCCAGCACGCCGCAGTGGATCAGCGTGGGAACGAGCGGTCCGCAGGTCAGTCTCGTTGCGGAGAGCCAGCCGCGATATTCGCGGGCACTATAGGCACGGCCTTGCGTAAAGCAAAACAACGCAGCTGAGTAGAGGGCGATCGGCAAGGGGCCATCGAGCTCGTCGTTCAGAAACACGTCGTGGATGAGCAGCCGGCCACCTTTTGGCAGTGCCGCGGCGCAGCGCCTGATAAGCGCTTCGCAATCCGGCACGTCCCAGTCGTGCAACACGTTCGACAACAGCAGGACGTCGGCACCCGACGGCACCGGATCGACAAACATGTCGCCGGGGCATAGTTCGAGCCGATCGCTGACGCCATATTCGGCAGCAAATTCACCGGCGATTTTGAGCACTTCCGGCCGATCCCAGACCATTGCTCTCAATCGCGGGTATTGTTGCAAGCAGGCGATGCTGTAAATGCCGGTGCCGCCACCGACATCGACGAGCAACCGGGCCTCATCCAGCGGCACGCGGGCAGCCAGTACGGGAGCTACATTCTTGGCTCGGCCAGCCAAGGCCAGCGTGAAATGCCGCGCCGAGTCCGTCTGTTCCATCGCCGACGGCAAGTCGTCGCGATAGATAAAGCCCACGCCTTGTTCATTGGGCTTGTGTCCCAATGGCGTATTCGTGACCAGCCGCTCGATCATCGCCTGCACGCCCGGCGAATCAGCCGACAAGCCCAAGTAATCGGTGACGTCGAAGGCGGCGCCGCCCACCAGGTGCTCTCGCGCCAGGGGCATCAGTTGCAAATTGCCATCGGTATCCAGAGCGAGCAATTGCATCGCTCGCAGCGCCGTGGCCAAAACATTGAAAGGACGCTCGGCCAGACCAAGCTGCTCACGCAAGACCGCGCCTGGCAGCGCCCGCTCGGCGAGCCGTGAGAAAAGCCTGAAATGCGACGCCGCGGCTACGAGCAACTCCGAGGCATAGTTGCCACGGTACAGTTCGAAGACGGGTGTGGGGTCGATTTGTGGGGCAACGAGTGCTGAGCGGTTGGTCATGGCGCAAGTGGCTCTGTTGAAGCGACTGTTCTCATCTGTAATCTGCGTGGTGCCACGGCGTGTCGCCAGTGCTAGAAGAGGCACACTGGCGA
>JAYVCO010000683.1:0-8491 GCA_043749935.1 Planctomycetia bacterium | reverse complement strand
TCCGTCGCAGTGACGACGTGACGCGAATCAACGGTAAAGCAAACATGTTTCACGCCGCTGGAGTGCGTGAATTCATGTTGAAGTTCCCCCGTCTTGGCATCCCAAATCCTGGCATTGCCCTCGGCGTCGGCAGTAATCATCGCGGCGGCATCCGGGCTGAACCGCGCGCAAGTCACGATCGCGGGATGTTTCAATTCCAAGGGCATCAATTCGCCTGTGCTCAGGTTCCAAACAAGAGCCTTGGAATTACCGCAGCTGGACACTCCGATTGGCGCAGCGGGGCTCATTGCGAAGCATGAAATCTGCGACCCTGTGTCGCCAGCTACGATTGTCACGTGCAGCGATCCGTCACGAGTATTCCAAACGCGGATGAGTTCGTCAGACGAGCCGGTTGCGAGGAACTGGTCGTCCGCAGAAAAGCTCGCAAATCTGACGAAACCCGGATGGCCAAGTGCTTGCCCCAGCTTTTGGCCCGATTCGACATTCCAAATTTGTACGGTCCCATCATCTGTTGCTGTCGCCAGGAAGTCGCCGCTGTGACTAAAAACAGCTTGCCTGATGGGAGCCTTGTGGCTAAACGCGCGCAGACATTGTCCCGTCACGGTCGACCAGATTCTCGCAATTCCATCGGTGCTGCCGGTCAAAACGCGACTGCCGCTTCGATTGAAGCTTGCGCAGACAATCGGGCCGTCATGGCAATAAACCCGAACCAGATCTGGGCCATGCGAAAACACCGACTGAATTCGCTGCCGCGTAACGGATTCTCTTGGCGTACCGACGTCGAGCTTGAGGCATTCGACCAGCCAAGGCAATGATTCATATGGATTTCGACTAGCGTCGAATAACGATTTATCGAATAACTCGCTCGACAGGCTGAGCCGACGATCAACGAGAGCGCGGCTAGCCGTTGCCGTCGCAACCTGTTCTCGGATGTACAGGGTGGTCGAAATCACCGCCGTCGCGGCGAGCAAAATAAGGAAGCTGACCAACAAAACCGCCCAGGATGGATTTCGCCGACACCACCTCCAAAGCCGCCCGAAAGTGCCTATCGGTCGGGCGACGATGGGTCGGTGATCGAGAAAGCGCTGCAGGTCATCTGCCAGGTCAATCGCGGTCGTATAGCGCCGATGCTCATCCTTCTCGAGGCATTTGAGGCAAATCGTCGCCAGGTCTCGTCCAATCGACGAGTCCAATTGCCGAATTGGTACAGGGTCGCAAAACATGATCTGTCTGGCAATCTCGGCAACCGTGGCCGCTTGAAACGGCGGTCGGCCTGTCAGCAGGTGATAGAGCGTCGCCCCCAAGCTGTAGATATCGGCAGCACCCGTCACGCTCGTCGCGTGCATGAGCTGCTCGGGAGCCATATACGGGGGCGAACCGAAGCCTTCGTCGGAAAGGGTAACATTTTGCTCAGCGTCGATGAGCTTCGCTAGTCCGAAGTCCGTGATGACAGGTGTATCCGTGGCTTCTTCGATCAAGATATTACTAGGCTTCAGATCGCGATGGACGACACCCGCTAAGTGAAGCTTGCCGATCGTCCGCGCGATCGGCGCCAGGTATCGAGCGGCGCGTTCGGCTGAGAGAGGCCCCGCCTGCACAAGTTTTCCCAGCGACGTGCCCTCGATCAGGCGCATCGCATAATAGGGGTGATCGCCGAATTGGCCGATGTCGTAGACCGTGGCAATATTCTCGTGATCCAAGCGCGAAGCTGCTTTGGCCTCGGTTCGGAATCGCTCCAACAAAAGCGCGCGTCGTGTCCCGTCCGTATTTTCAAATCGGCTGCCTTGAATGATTTTGAGAGCGACCAACCGGTCGACACTAACTTGCCGGGCGCGATAGACGATACCCATTCCTCCTCGACCCAACTCATTGAGCAACTCATATCCGGTAATTGCATCCTTAGGAACTGGCAAGTCCAGCTTCCCGTCGGAAACCTCGGACGACTGAGCGGTTTGTGATAAATGGGCCCCATGCGCGGTCGTCTGGTCCGTTTTGGTACGGGGCACTTGCGGCTGTGGCGGGTTGGATCCCTCGCTGCAACTCTCGCGGTAGGGAGATGTGCCCGAGTATTCCAGGCTGACCAAAATGAGTTCGTGGAGCAGGGGCTCTCGCAACTCGGCAGAAACTTGATCGAGTATCTGACTTAGGTCAGGCCGCCGGCCGGCTTTCAATTCAGCCTCAAACGTGTCGGCAATGCGATCAAAATGATCTTCATCAGCCGACGAGGTCGTTCTTAACTCGATATTACCCTTCCGCATACCTGCGCTCACGACTCATTCGATTCGATCCACTGTCGTCGGATCAGGGCTAACTTGCGCTCGATTGAGCGCAAGGAGCTGCCTAGCTTTGATGCGATCTCTGCGTTCGAGTGTCCTTCCAGCTTGAGTACCGCGATCGAACGCAGCCCGTCGTCTCGCAGGCTACTGAGCAAGTCGACGTAAAGTTCCGCCACTCTCGCGCAAAACCAAGGGGACGGACTGATGTCTTCTGAGTGTTGCGCTTCGGAGAAGGAGACGGTCCCGCCCGCAGCAAATCGCTTTTTCCTCGAAGTAAACTTGGCCTGATTGAGCGCTTTGCGTTCCGTGATGGTCACCAGGACTCGCCAAAGATCGGTGCTGTCGTCGAGTTTCGGAAACTTGCCGTGCTCAGCCCCCCGACAAAAGCTGTCAAAGGCGCAAATCACCACATCCTCTTCGTCGGCGACTCGTCGGGATGAGCCATTGAGATGAATGCGAGCGAGGCGGACTAATCTGCTGAAATACTTCTCCCAAATCGGTTGGGCGGCGTTCCGATTGCCACTCCTAAGTTCGAGCAGCCAATGGGTAATAGAGCCGGACACGTTTTTTTGACCTCTATCGTCGCATCTTGACCTCAAATGGCAACGATTGATGGTACCCCTTCAAAACCAGCGTCACAACTAGCAGTTCTAGCGGTTCTAAAAGCCTCGGGTCCCATGGCGGCTGCGTCGGACACGGATGCCGTTTCAAGTCGTTTCAGCCCTATGATTTGCGAGCAGATTTCCGGATCTCGACCCACTGTAAGCTAGGCTTTGACTAACTCCGATCTGGCGGGGGGGCCGCATTGGGGTCCATTGGGTGCCGACTGTCAAAAAACAGAATTGGCGGGCAAGGAAGCTGCTTGTTGATTCAAAGAGTGGACCAGACCAACTCGTTGCTCGCGAGAAGCCGTTGGTGCAAAAGAAAATCATGAAAACCATGAGCCAAATCGTGGGAGTCTTGGCAGCCGTCAGCCTGTTGGGAATGGTCGGTTGCTGTCGGTCGCCAGACGCCACGTCAACCGCGCAGCCACAGCTTCCTGGTGAGGAGTTGAACCTGGTGCATGACGTTGGCTCGGTGCTGGAGGGTGCCCAGGTGGAGCACGTTTTCCCAATCGAGAACGAACTCTCCGTTCCGATTGCAATCGTGGATGACGGCGACATCGAGAAGACTTGCGGTTGCATAACGCTTGAGGCGTCGAGCCGACGTTTGGAACCCGGAGAAAAAGCCACGATTCGCTTGCGCGTGGATACGAATGGGAAAAGCGGTCGCTTTCGGGTCGGTGGACTCATCCGGTGGCGCGCAGAAAACAGTGAATCCTGGCCGATGAACCTGTACCTGGAAGGGAATGCAAAGACTTTATTGGCCTCGCAACCTGGACTGGTTCAGTTTTCCCCCGACGAAGTGGCCGAAGGAACAGCCAAAGAACTCTTGATCTTCAATGCTTTCGAAGTCGATTGGGCAACCTTGCATATCGAGATTGATCCGCCAAACGTAGAAGTCCTCGAGACCAAGATTCACGACGACCATGTCAAGCTGTTATTGCGGGCTCGGCCTCTCGCCGAGCATGTCGATTTCTCGGCGAGCCTTAAATTGACCGCCACGCTGGCGGCCGCGAGCGGTGCCGTGAAAAACTGTGCCATAGCGGTGCCTCTCCAAGGGTCGCAAACCATTGACTTGCAGGTTTCACCGCGGGTTGTATTTGCCAGTTGGTCGCCGGAGCTTCAAAAAGGGACCGCCCGCTTCCTGGTGCGCGGGCCCGCCTCCGAATCACTTGCTTCGATCTCTTCAATTTCCTGCGAGGGGCTACGCGCTGCCTGGACGACGACGGCATTCGTTTCTCTCAACAGGACTGGCTACAACACTCTGCAGGTGGAACTCCGCCTAACGGAACCCGATGATCCTGCCTTTGATTCTCGCCAAGCGAGACGCGTGCGGATTGTCTTTGCGGGAGGCCGATCCGTCGAAGTGCCGGTTTATTTGGTTGCCCAACAAGCCCGGAGCTAAATCCGATGAGGGACATGTTGATCAAAACCGCGAACATCACTCGGTGTCCAGCGATACTCGCCGCCATAACCGCATTGCTCTGCATAGCCGGATGTGCTGGTGTGCTCTGGGCCGACTCCACGGCGTACGTGGATCTGTCGAATGGAAGATTGCAGCAACTTGTTGGTGTCAAGGGAATGTGTTGCACCCCGGGCCTAAAAACAACGGCCAACTCCGGCGGGGTGTTCGGCTGTACCACGACCGGCGTTGTTTGCAATGTGGGCGCGAGCAGTGCCGATACCTGCGCGAGTGCAACTTGTGGCGACTCAGATAACAGCGAGGATCAGTGTGACTCGTCAGAATTCGCCAATGTATCCGTGTCCGTTTCAGTTTGCACCGTCATTTCAAGCGCTGCGGTGCCGTGTGGGACCGGTGGATCGCGGTGCAATTACCTGACCAGTTCGGCGATAGTCAGTTTCGTGGGCTGCGGCACGAGCGATTTCTGCGCGACCACTTCAGGGGACGCGTGTCAATAATGCAAAACGAAATCATCGCTCGCTGCGCAGGCAGTGTTGGACCGTCGCAGGCCATGATCCAGCCTCAGGGTGCAACCTTCCGCTGGAATTGGTTCTTTAAGTGCGTCATGGCATCGATGCGCCGACGGCCCACGCTACGATTGGCTGGCGCCATGATTCTGTGCGTCGCGTGTTCGGCGCCCACTTTTGCCGGGCAACCGGCTGAGATGATTGCCGGGGTCGTCGCTCGGTCGAAAACCATTGCCAGCGGCCGAATTAGCTATACGTTCAAGTCGGAAAGTTTCGTCGGCCCAAGAGCTTTGAGCCCCATCGCATTGCCGGAAGTCACGACGTCCTTTTCCGACTCGAGCTGGGCGGAGCGATCCAAAACCAGTCACATCGTGCGAATCAATCACGATGGCTATTTTCTAGAGTTTGTTCAGACACCGCAGCGCAACGGATCGGTCCGACCGGGCGCAACGCTGTATCCGCAACGGCCGCTCGAAAACCGCGCGGAACTGAACGCGCCTCCGATCTTTGCGGGCTCGTTTTGGTATCGCGAGCAACTTCGCTATGTGGAAGAGCACTCCAGCGATTTCCGAAACGTGGATTCCGGTATCGTCAACGCAGTTCCTGTGGACGTCCTGGAACTCGCCGTGGCCGCCGAAGACCATCGGGAGGCGTTTCACATTCTGCTGCCGGCACTCAAATCAGGCGGAACCATTCGGCTGTATGTTGCACCGCAGTTCGGATTCGTGCTGCCGCGCATCGAGTTCCTCACGCCTTCCAAACAGGTAGCCCAATCGTATGATGCAACGGACTTCAGCGACGTTGCGCCGGGGATCCATTTTCCGCAGCGCGTCTGGAATGAAACGCACCTGGTCGGGGGCGCGAATCGCTACCGAGGAGAATTCTCAATCCGCTGTGAGTTGCTTAACCAGCCGATCCCGGAAGACGACTTCGCCGTCGAGCTGCCGCCCGGCACTCGCATTCAAGACGCACGTGAGCCGGGCAATGTCATCAAGTTCGAACTGACCGAGGCTTCGTCATCTGCAACTTTGCGGTCACGCCGTTCAAGCTGGGAATTGGGGCGATCTTTCGGAGTTTTTGACCGTTGGGGAAACGCTGTTATAGTTGGACTCTTGATCGGGACAGTTACCTCGATCAGTTTCCTACTGGCAGCAAGAAACCAACGGTCCCATGGTTGATCATTCTGCTCACCATCTCGCATGGTTAAGCAATTGCGGACAGGCCTGGCACACGATCGTTTTTTTCGCGGCCATCGTGAGCTCTAGCGGGGTTCTGATTTTCGCAGCGGACATGGAGACTCAAATAAGCGGAGCGATTCGTCGCGCAAAGGCCATCCAGAGTGGCCGCCTCGTCTATCGAGTCGAATCTGGTGTCACTGGTTCTAAAGTAATTGGACCGCAGCGATTGCCAGCGAAAATACTGTCCTTTTTAGGTTCTGATTGGATTGAACGCGATCGTGAGATGGGTTCCATACTAATCAGTCGCGGCAAGTCTTTTATGCAACTTGACCAGATTCGGCAAGAGGACGGAAAAGTGCGAAGTACCGCTGTACTTTCGCCAGCACACTCGTTTAAAGACCCCGGCCAAGAGAACCATCGCCCCTGGTTCGCGGGTTCCTTTTGGCATGCCGCGCAGCTTGAGCATGTGGAGCAACACCGCACTGAATTTCGCCGGTTACCGTCGGGCAACGTCGATGGAGTTCCTTGCGAGATCTGTGAACTCGATGTGTCGGGTGAGAACGCCGTGTCAGCATTCCAGTTGTTCACTCCGCTACTCAATTCCGGCGGCACACTCCGGCTGCACATCGCCCCTCAGTTGGGGTTCGTCCTGCCATTAGTCGAGTTCTATGCTCATTCGGGGGTTAGAGCAGTGGCCTATGAAGCCAAGGATTGGCTCGAGTTCCCAGGCCAGCTGCACTTTCCACGACAAATCCGCAAGGAACTCCTGGCTCCCAGTGGAGTGATCGAGTATGAGCAATTCACAATTGAGCCAACGCTCATCGGTCAGCCCATTCCAGACTCGGAGTTTGTTGTGGAGATTCCAGCCGGCACTCGCGTGCAAGATAAACGAGAGGGGACGCGCGTCCGGCGATTCTTGCTCACCCCTCCCGCCACTTGGCAAGAATTGGTCGGTCCGGATCCTGACCGGCCGTCTCCTGCCATCGTCGAACCGAGTCGGTTTCCGAGCCGGCTAATCTGGCTAGCTGCAGCCGTCCTTTTGATTGCAATCGTCTGCTGCCTGTTGGCGCTTCGGCGCCTGCGAACGCGATGATGCGGACCAAGCCGATGACCGTCGATGACCGTCGTGACCATAAACGCCTAAAAATAGAGGGGCCCCGCATGGCTCTGACCTTTTGTATTTGTCTGCTGTTTGCGACACAGCCGCTGGCCAATGCTGATTCCGGCCCTGTCAAATCCACCACGCTCCCTGAACTGGCCCGCACGGCACGGAATAACCGGTCTGCTTGTGGCCCAATTGCCGTTTGGTATGCGCTCAGTCGGTTGGGCCATCCAGCGAATGCCGAACAGCTGATCGCCTCGGCCGAACTGAACGAACAGGGCACGACGATCAGCCGCCTTCTGCAGATGTTTTCAGAACACGATTGCCCAGCGAGGGCAATTGCCACTCAAAAAGATCGGCTCACTCTGCTGCCAGTGCCATCCATATTGATCGTTGATCAGGGCACGCATTGTGTCGTTTACGATGGCATCGATGATGCGCGCCGCATGGCAAAGGTTTTCGAGACTACCAGCCAAGCCGTTCGATTCGTTGACTTGAGCCAGCTTCGTCGGGCCTGGACCGGCGAGGCAATCATTTTCGATCGCCCGCGGCCGTCGCCATCAGCCTTTTGGCTCATGGTCGTGCTGGCTGCGTCAGTGATCGCGGCGCCTGCAGCCTGCTTTGCCTTTCGCCGCGGACATCGGCAACCTGTTGCGCGGGCAGGTTTCACGCTAACGGAAGTATTGGTAGGTCTTGGACTCACGGGAGTTCTGCTCGCCATCCTGCTGCCTGCCATTCAACAGGCCCGCGAGTCAAGTCGCGCCTCACAATGCCGGTCGAACTTGCATCAGATTGGCGTGGCTCTGCACAGTTATGAAAATCACTATCGCATCTTGCCACCCGCAGTCGTGTGGAAACCGGCCGGCGAGCCGTTGGGACAAGGCATTGCTGTTCCCGGCAGTATCGACCGAATTAGTCTTGGCCTGGCAAGCCCCGAACAACCAGACCGGATGCATGCAAACTGGGCGATCGCCTTATTGCCATTTCTCGGCGAGGAGAATCTCTACAACTCGTTCAACCTGACGGCGCCTATTGGAGATGCTTCCAACGCATTCGCTCGGGCAACAGAGCTGTCCATATTGAAGTGTCCGACTGACGCCGCCAATGCGGCAGACAATCATTTTCAACGATCTGGCTTGGCAGCTGCCGATGGGGGATATGCTCGAGGCAATTACGCCATCAATGGCGGAACCAGCAGACGCTGTTTGATGCGGCTGAGCAAGCGCAAGGGAAACTGCACCGATGGCGTGTTTGTCGAAGGCACTGACCTTGAACGAGATGTCTCCAAGGTGTGGGGAAATGGAGTTGCCGGCGTCAATCGAGGAATGCGGCGTGCGGAACTTACTGGCGGACAGAGCACACTTGTTTTTATCGAGGAGATTCGTGCGGGTGTCCACCCACTCG
>JAYVCO010000682.1:0-7289 GCA_043749935.1 Planctomycetia bacterium | reverse complement strand
CCGGTCGAATAGTCGACATCGCGCCGGCGACTGGTACTGCCCACGAGCGCCTCGCTGTTAGTACGCACGAAGGTGCCGAGTGCCTGCGATAATCGCGTGAGCGATCCGCGCGCCTTGCACTTGAGCAATAGCGGTACGGTTCCCAGCACGCCGCCAGAGAGTACCAGGCCCCGGCTGCGAAACGTTCGGCGGCGTTTGAAGACCCAGTCGGTGATTCTTCTGGTTTCCAACTCATAGCCGCCGCCAGGCAGCTCGCGAATGTCCAGCACTTCGCTCTCGGCGATGATCCGCACACCCAGCCGCTCGGCCAAATAGAGATAGTTCTTGTCCAGCGTATTTTTCGCGTTGTGGCGGCAGCCGACCATGCAGCCGCCACACTGAATGCAACCAGACCGGTCCGGTCCCTCGCCTTTGAAATAAGGATCGGGCACGGTCTTGCCGGGCTCACCGAAAAAGACACCGACTTCCGTCGGGTGATAGGTTTCGCCCTGTCCCATGTCTTTGGCGATTTCGTGCAACATCTGGTCGGTTTCGGTCGGACAGACCGCCGTTGTCACGCCGAGCATGCGGCGCGCCGTGGCATAGTGGGGCGCCAGGTTCTGGTGCCAATTCCCCAGCCCTCCCCAAGCCGGATCCGCGAATACTTTCTCGGGCGGAATCAACAACGTGTTGGCATACACCAGGCTGCCGCCTCCCACGCCGCAGCCGTGCAGAATCATCACGTCCCGCAAGGTCGTTATCGCCTGGATGCCGAAACATCGCAGAGCCGGCGCCCACAGGTATTTGCGCACATTCCAGTTGGTTTTTGGAAAATCCTCACTGCGCCAGCGCTTGCCGCGTTCGATCACGGCGACTGAATAACCCTTTTCCGCCAGCCGCAGCGCCGAAACGCTGCCTCCGAAGCCGGAGCCCACGATTATGAAATCAAAATCCGGCGGATCATGGCGTGCATGTCCCATGCCGCCCATTTGCCACGAAACCGCTGGAAAAAGCAAGTCCGCCGAGAGCGGCCGATCCGGCTCGACGTTACAATGGTTCGCACTGGAGCCTCAATAGATATGCCCTTTCACAGCACCATTCGCGGCCAGCGGTTCAATTTCGCAGACCTTCGCGAGCTGCTGGCTAAAGCCAATGAAGAAAAGTCCGGCGACTCGCTGGCTGGCATCGCGGCCCAGAGCCAGCGCGAGCGCGTGGCCGCCAAACGCGCCCTGGCCGACGTCCGCCTGCGCGACTTTGTCGATCATCCGCTGCTCGATCCCGACCACGACGAAGTCAGCCGACTGCTCCTCGACGGCTACGATCGCCAGAAGTTCCGCGCGCTGGCCAGTCTGACCGTTGGCGAATTTCGTGAACATCTGCTCGACGACGCGACGGACGAAGCCGCCTTGCGCGCAATGCACCAGGCGATCGTGCCGGAAATCGCTGCGGCGGCGGCCAAGCTCATGAGCAACAAGGATCTGGTGCTCGTGGCCAGCAAGATCCGCAACATCACGCGCTGCCGCAATACGATGGGCGAGCGCGGGGTGCTGGGAATGCGGTTGCAGCCGAACCATCCGGCCGATGATCTGGCAGGTATCCTCCTTTCCGCCGTTGACGGGTTGCTGTTCGGTTGCGGCGACGCCGTGATTGGCGTCAACCCTGCGATCGAATCGGTCGATACCGTGGCCGCCATTCTTAGCGCGCTCGATCGGTTGATCATGGTTTCCGGCGCGCCGACGCAACACTGCTGCCTGGCGCACATCACCACGCAATTGGCCGCTCTCGACCGCGGCGCGCCTGTTGACCTGTTGTTTCAATCCGTGGCCGGCACCGAGAGCGCCAACGCCAGCTTCGGCATCAGCCTGGCTTTACTCGCTGAAGGGCAGCAGCGCGTGCTGGAGCACCACGCTTCGCGCGACGTCGCCTGGGCCGGACAAAACGTGATGTACTTCGAGACCGGCCAGGGCAGCGCGCTTTCGGCCGAGGCCCACCACGGCATCGATCAACTCACGCTCGAAGCGCGCGCCTACGGCGTCGCGCGGGCGTTCGATCCGTTTTTGGTCAACACCGTCGTCGGCTTCATTGGGCCTGAGTATTTATTCGACGAGCGGCAGATCATGCGCGCCGGCTTGGAAGACCATTTCATGGGCAAGTTGCTCGGACTGCCGATGGGCTGCGACGTGTGCTATACGAATCACGCCGCAGCCGACCAGAACTCGGCCGACAACTTGATGATTCTGCTCACCGCCGCCGGTTGCAACTATTTCATGGGCGTGCCGTGCGCCGACGACGTGATGCTCGGCTACCAATCGACCAGCTACCACGACGGAGCCGCGATGCGCAAACTTTTCAATTTGCGCCCCGCGCCCGAGTTTGTAGCCTGGCTCGAAGCCTGCGGGATTTTCGAAAACGGACAATTGGCCTTGGAAAAAACCACCGATCATCCGCTCTTGGAACAACTGCAAGCAATTTTGAAGAGTCCGATCGGCGCGCATTAGACATTGCACTACACATGCCTCACGAATCACGCCAAGAACTTCCCGCTGCCTCCCCTGCCCTGTCCTCGCGGTCTATCGTAGATGATCGCTCGACGCTCGCGGATCTACGCGCACGCACGCCGGCGCGGCTGGTCGTGGGGCGCGCTGGGCCTGCGTACCGCACGGCCACGCAGCTCGACTTGCGCGAAGACCATGCGATCGCCGTCGACGCGGTCCATGCGGAGCTCGACCTGGCGCGCGACTTCGGCGCCGAATTCATTGGGCGCACCGGCCTTTTCGAAGTCATGACATCGGCCGTCGACAAGTTGCACTATTTGCAGCGCCCGGAACTCGGTCGCAAACTCAGCGAGCAGGCGCGGGCCGAGATCCGCGAAAAGTGCGTGCCGAATGTTGACCTACAAGTCGCGATCGGAGATGGCCTGTCGGCAGCGGCAATTGCCGCGCAAGTGCCTAACTTGTTGCCGTGGTTGGCAGCCGGCGCGAGAGAACGCGGCTGGACGTTTGGTCGACCGTTTGCAATTCGCTATTGCCGGGTGGGAGTGCTGAATGATATTGGCGATCTGCTGGCGCCCAAAGTTGTCGTGCTCTTGATCGGTGAGCGGCCCGGCTTGGCCACCGCAGAAAGCCTCTCGGCCTATATGGCTTATCGGCCTCGGTCGGGCGATACCGATGCTCAGCGCAACTTGATCTCCAATATTCACGCTCGCGGCGTCGACCCCGAGACGGCGGCCCGGCGGATCTTCGCGCTGGCGGAACAAATGCGGCAACAAGAAACGAGTGGCGTCGCCATCAAGGAACAAATGCCGCAGATCGCACTCGCTTCACCCGCGCCAAAGCTGGCGACTAGTTGACCACGTTCCGCAAAGGGATTCCCAACAGGGCGCGGCGGCAGGCTTCACTGCCTTTGGCGCGCATGTCCAGCAACCCTTCCTCGCAATAAAACGCGGCATGCGGATTGACGATCAGCCGGTGATAGGCCGGATGCTTTGGGTCGCGCCAGGCGGTCAACAGAGGATCATCGGTCGGGGGCGGCTCTTGTTCCAACACGTCGATCGCCGCGCCGGCCAATTGGCCCGAGGCAAGTGCCGCGGGAATGGCGCTGGTGTCGACAACTCCGCCGCGAGCGGTGTTAATCAAGAACGAGCCCCGCTTGAGCTTGGCGATCGCCTTGGCGTCCACCATGTGAAAGGTTTCGGACGTTAGCGGGCAGTGCGGGCTTACCACGTGCGCTTCGGCCAATAGCGCATCGAGAGTTTCCACGCGGCGCACACCAATGGCTTTGTCGCGACCGTCCGGCGCGTAAGGATCGTAAAACACGACGTCCATGCCAATCGCTTTGGCTCGAAGGGCCGCCGCGGTGCCAATCCGGCCCAAGCCGATGATGCCGAACACGCGACCCCGCAGCCGTGTGAGCGGCTGAACCTGCGTATACATCCACTCCGCCTGAGTGTCGTCGCGCAACAGCGAATTGTAGCGCGAAATGCCGCGCGTCAGGGCCAGCATCATGCCGATTGCCGAATCGGCCACCTCTTCGGTCCCATAGTCCGGCACATTGGCCACATCGATCCCGCGCTGCCTGGCCAGTCTCCAATCCACATTGTCGTAGCCCACTCCGCAACGCACGATCAACTTGCAACGGGTCAGACGATTGATCGTTTTTTCGGTGATCGACACCGTGTGATACATCATGATCGCGGAAGCGTCCTCGATCTGGCCCACCAGTTCGTCTTCGCTGGCGGCGTCCAAAGCCACGATGTCGGCAACTTCGCCGAGCGTCCGGCGTTCGGTCTCGAGCGAGCCGGCAATAAAATCAGTAATCACAACCTTCGGGCGGTCACTCATCGAAGCTCCTCGCTTATCTGAACCCCCGAACGCGAACTAGTTCGAGAGGCGAATGTGGAGAGCGAGTTTAGCCCAGGGCTGGCCGACTGCACAAGGATAAAAAAGCCGCTCGGAGGCTGGACTTACACCCATAAAACTCCTTGCATTTGATCGTTCGGCGCGCCATAATCGAGCGTTAGCCCACCGGCTCGAAATTGGTCGTTTGACGGCCAACCTCGAGCGACGACCTGCCCTTTGAACACACCACAAAATTTAGGCGATGAGCTGAAATCGGCACGTCAAACGCTGGAGACCCGGCGTTCTTGATTAGCCGACACCGAACAGTGCTCGTACAGGCGCAACCGTGCGCGCTGGAATGATTCACGACGAACATGAGGTTTGCCATGCGCTTTAACGCAGTTGCCTCCCGCTGTCGCTCCTTTGCGGCTCTGCTTTTCCTGTTGGCTGTCGGGCCGGCCACGGCGTGGGCCCAAACGTTGCCAGTGGCCCGTTTGTACTCGGCGTTCCCGTGCGGCGGAAAACAAGGGACCACGTTTGACGTGACGATCTCCGGCCTCGATTTGGAAGGGGCCTCGAAGCTGCACTTTTCTACCGCCGGAATTACGGCCGTGCAAAAGACCGTGCCGCCCGGTCTGGGCGAAACTGGACCGCAGGGCGTGCCCAACCAATTCACCGTCACCATCGCGGCCGATGCCAAGCCGAGCATTTGCGAAGTGCGCGCGATCGGCAAGTATGGCGTCTCGAACCCCCGCTCGTTCGTAATCGACACGCAAAATGAGCTGACCGAAACGGAGCCGAACAACACGCCGGCCCAAGCGCTCGAGGTGCCGCTGGGAACGGTCGTCAACGGCCAATCGAACGCCGCGACCGACCAGGATTATTTCAAATTCACCGCGAAGCAAGGCCAACGCGTGATCGGCGACTGCTGGGCCTATCGACTCGATTCGCGCATGGACGCCACGCTTATCTTGTTCGATGCGTCAGGCAAAGAGCTGGAGCGCAACCGCGATACGAACCGGCGCGATCCGCTGTTGGATTTCGTCGTGCCGGCCGACGGTGTTTACTTTGTCGAAGTCCACGATTTTCTGTACGCGGGCAGCAACGAGCATTTTTATCGACTCTCGATTGGCACGGACGCGTATCTCGACTACGTCTTTCCGCCGGCCGGATTGCCAGGCTCGAACGATCAATACACGCTCTATGGCCGCAACTTGCCCGGTGGGCAACCCAGCAAAGTTGTGTCAGCTGATGGCAAGCCGCTCGAAACGCTCACCGTGCAGATTCCGCTGCCGGCCGATCAGAGCGTACAAAATTTGGACATCGGTTCGATTGTCGAGCCGGATGAGTCGGGCGTCGATGGCGTCGCGTATCGCTTGACGACGCCGCAAGGCCTGACCAATTCCGTGCTGCTGGGCTTTGCCACGGCGCCCGTCATTGGCGAACAAGAGCCCAATGACGACCCGACCAAAGCTCAGGCCGTGACGGCGCCTTGCGAATTCGTTGGCCAGTTCTATCCACAGACGGATCGCGATTGGGTCACGCTGCAAGCCAAAGCCGGCGAGGCGCTGTGGATCGAAGTTTTTTCGCAACGGCTCGGGCTGCCGACCGACCCATACCTGCTCGTGCAGCAGGTGACCAAGAACGAGAAGGGCGAAGAGCAAGTCAAAGACATTCAAGGCACCGACGACTTTCTCGACAACCCGCCGAATAACATCTACGACATCAAGACCGACGACCCAGCGTTTCGCTTTGTCGCGCCGGCCGATGGAACGTACCGCATTTTGGTGCGCAACTTGTCAAACTACGCGCGACCTGATCCCCGGTTCGTTTATCGGCTGGCCATTCATCCGGCCAAGCCCGATTTTCGCCTGATCGCCAAACCGCGTCTGATTCCGTTCAGTCCGGATCCGAATTTGAACCCGCCGACGGTCTGGAGCTCGCTGTTGCGCAAAGGCGGAACCGAACTGATCGACGTCGTCGTGTTTCGGCGCGACGGGTTTGACGGCGAAGTGCAGGTCTCGGTCGAAGGTCTTCCGGCGGGCGTTAGCTCGGCGCCAATGGTGATCGCCGCGGGCCAAAATGCCGGCGTCGTTGTTTTGTCGGCCGCGGAGAACGCAGCCGAGTCGATGAGCCTGGTCACGTTGTTGGGTAAAGCCAAAATTGGTGATGCCGAAGTCGTGCGGCCAGCGCGGACCGCCAGCATGGTCTGGGGCGGAATTCTCAATCAAATCACGCCACGAGTTCGGCTCACGCGCAACCTCGCGGTGGCGGTCAGTGGCACCGAAACGGCACCCTACTTTGTCGACTCGGGTCAGAACCTGGTGCTGGAAATGTGCAAAGCTGGCAAGGTGCAAGTCCCCTTGAAGCTCGTGCGCCGCGGCGAATTCAAAGGCAACGTGGTGCTGGCCCCCTCGTCGCTGCCGCCGAACGTGCGGCCCGCGACCGTCACGCTCGATGCCAAGGCCAGCGAGGGCAACTTGGAAATCAATCTGCCGCCAAACGTGCCGGTCGGAACTTACACGTTCTCGGTGCTGGGCACTTCGCAAATCAGCTACTCGCGCAATCCCGAAGCTGTCGTCGCGGCCAATGAACGCAAAGCCGCGGTCGATAAGATCGTGGGCGAATTGGCCGCAGCCGCTAAAGTCGCCACCGATGCCAAAGCCGTCGCCGAAAAACGGGCGGCCGATATGACCGCCGCCATGCAGAAGGCTCGCGAGCTGGCCCTGGCCGCCGACAAAGCCGCACTAGACGCAGCCGCCAAGGCCAAAGCCGCGATGGATGCCAAAGCCGCCGCCGACAAGGCGATGGCCGATGCCGAAGTGCAAGCCAAGGCCGCGACCGATGCCAAAGTCGTCGCCGACAAGGCGGTCGCCGATGCCGACGCCAAGAGCAAGGAAGCCACCGCCGTGCAAACCGCCGTGGCCAAGGTCGTCACCGATGCCACGAACAAAGCCAAGCCGGCCAACATCA
>JAYVCO010000681.1:0-13135 GCA_043749935.1 Planctomycetia bacterium | reverse complement strand
GTAGTTCAGTTACGAAGTTATTCTTCGTCCATTCCTAAGGGCTCAACTTTCCAGGCGCTTTTGAACCGACGAAAAGATGTGGAACATCGCGTCCAGGTGATCGCGGGCATCGGCCAGCGGCATCACCAGCGGCGGGCTGACGCGGATCACTTTGCCGGCCAGCGGTCCCAACAAGTGAATCGCCCGGCCCGAGGGATCGCCCAAATAGCAGGCCTCGACGCAGGCGTTGGCAACGTCGTCCGCCGGATGATTGTCGATCACGGAGCATTCGACGCCCCACACCAATCCTTCGCCGCGAACGTGTGCTACCAGGTCCAACTCGGCCAACCGGCAAAGGCCCTCTTCGATCACTTGCGACAACTCTCGGGCCTGGCTCAGCACATCGGTCGTCTCAAACTCATCGAGCGTCGCCAACACGGCGGCGCAGCCCAAGGGCGAAGCGCTCCAGGTGTCCGAGCCTTCGCCATAGTGCATGTTGGCGAACAGATCGGCTCGGCCCACGGCCGCGTCGACCGGCACGCCGTTGCCCAAGCCTTTGCCCAGCACGACGATGTCGGGCTCGACGCCATAATGCGTAAACGCATAGAGCGAGCCGGTGCGGCCAAAATTGGCTTGCACCTCGTCGAGAATGAACACGATGTCCTGCTCGCGACAAAATCGCGCGAGCAATTGCAAGTATTCCTTTTGCGGATGAAACGAGCCGCCGCCGCCGAGATATGGCTCGGTGATCAGACAGCAAATGCGATTTCCAAATTCGGCCACGAGACCCGCTAGCTCTCTTTGAAACGGGCCCAGGTCGAGCGGCTCGCGGCGCTTTTCGAGGTTGCGGCATTCTTCGGTGGGGAAGCTGATGAACCGAACTCGCGGGTCGCGCTCTGGGTCGCGCTCGGTGCCGGTCACCGCGCCGGCCAGACCTTTCTTGCCATGAAACCCGCTGCGAGTGGCAAGGATGATGTTGTCGCCCGTTCGGCGATCAAGCGCCGCCCAAATCGCTTTCTGCACTGCTTCGCTGCCGGTTGCGGCCCACAGAACTTGTTCCATGCGCGAGCCGCCCGGCTGGCTGCGCAAACTGGCCACCAGCCGTTCGGAAGCTTGCACTTCGAGCGGGGTCAGAGCGTTATAGGCCGTAAGCGTCGAAGCAGAGAAAAACTCGCTCTCTCCCGGAATCGTGTCCAGCCCCAAGTAGGAAAGCACGCCCTGCCACCAACGCGTCGGGTTGTGGCCCAGATTCGCCACCAGCACGCCGGACGTGAAATCGGCCAGCTTTCGCCCCTCGGGCGTCCAATGATAGCTCCCCTCGCTGCGTGCCAGCACGGCCAGGCTGGGCGTGTACGTGCGTAGAGCCGTGGGTTCGACGGCGGCGGAGCGACGGCGCAGATCGTTGGATATCGCCTCGCCCGCGTGCTCGATCGCGGATGTCTGCTGAGCGCCAGTGGTCGGTTTATGGATCGTGGTCATGCGACAATTTCATCTGCAAAAAACAAGGCGATCGTAATCAGACCCGTCCGGAGTACAAGATGTTCGCGTGTGCGTCGCCTGGCGCGTAGAGCACCAACCCGCCGCGCTCTTCGTTGACGTGTACCACACAATTCGGCGTGCCGGCGACGTGTTTGGCAAGAATGGCTTCCATCGCCTGCACGGTCGCCACGGTCTGGCGATCGGCTGACAGATCGTTGTAAGTAAGAGCTCGCGCACGCGACAGCCGTGTCGCGCGCTCACTGGCCGGGCCGCCGAATTCCACTACGGCCAACTCGCGCACGAACCGCTCGAGCACTTCAATGCCATAACCGCGCTGCGAACGCACGCCCCATGGCTCCAGAAAAGTGCCGTTGTAGTGGTTGTTCATCGTGATCTTGCGCGCCAGCGGCGTGAGGCCTTCGACGGTACACTCCACGCCCCGCTTGCGGCTGTGCCCGTTCCAAACACCGTTGTCGAACCGGAACTGCACTTCCTGCTCGACATACCCGGGGAAGTTGTCGGGCGTGACCCAACTGGTATGGATATCGAACGCGGCTTCGCGGCCATCGTCGTACTGGTAGATCATCCGAAGTTGTGTCGAGTCCCACGTGGGGCCGTCGGCCGGACCAACAATGCCGCGCTGGCCGGTACACTGCACGCTCTTGAGCCGGCCGCCGAACGTGAAATCGATCAGCTTGATGTAGTGCACCGCCACATACGTGCCGGGGTTGCGGCCAGTGATCCACTCGGCGAACTGCCCGCCCGAAATGCTCTTGGGCTCAAGCAACGTGCAGTAGCCGTTGTTCACATGCGCCAGCTCGCCATCGGCCACCAGCGTGCGCAGTTTCTTATGATCGGGATCGAGCAATTTATGATAGACGACCTTCGCCATTACGCCTTTCGCCTTTGCCAGCAGATCCAACTCGTCGAGCTCCGTCAGCGACATCACCGACGGTTTCTCGATCAGTACATGCTTGCCGGCTTCGAGCGCGGCTTTGGCGGCGGCGAAATGGCGATTGTCGGGCGTGGCCACGCACACGAAATCAACGTCGCTGGCCAGCAATTGCTCGATGCTCTTCGGTTCGCGAAAGCTCTTCCAGGGGCCAAGGCTCGCGCCGCCGCTGTGGCGAAAACTTTCGGCCCGTTTTCCCGTGCGGCTGGCGACTGCCGCGAGCGACACCTGGCAAACGCCGAACGAGGGTTGGTAAAGCGGCTGCTCGCGGACCGATTCGAAAAACGGCCGGTAGGTTTCGTCGAAAATCATTCCCATCCCCACCATTCCGGCCCGGAGAAGGTGCGTTTCGATCGCAGATTCGTGATGGGTGGATGCTTGGGTCATGTCTGCCAAGATAGCTGAGTCGGCAACGGTTTGCCACCGACGTCGCACGGATCGCACTTCGGCCGGTTTGCCCCTTGTCTTGATTGGCAGCCTCTTCCACAATGTCCACTCTTTCCTCGATTCACTGTTCCCAAAAGCTACGGGTGGCGATATGTCCGAAAATCCCCAGGTCACGCTCAGCGGTTTTGCCGACGAGGCCGCCAACCAGAAAACAGCCGTCCAGCAGTTCGCCGCGTTTGCCGCGCTTGGCTTGCAGTATTACAGCCTGCGGTTCATCGACGCCGGCGACGGCATCAAGAACGTGATGAAACTCTCGAAGAGCGAAATCCAGACAATTCGCCACTTGGAGGACGAGTATGGGCTGAACGTGGCCTCGATCGGCTCGCCCATCGGCAAAGTCAAGTTGCTCGACGTTGACGACAAGACGAAAAATGCATTCGTGCCGTTCAAAAAATATCTCGAAAAGGAAGTCAAGAAAGCTTGCGAAATCGCACACGCCTTCGAAACCAAGCTGATTCGCGGCTTCTCCTTTTATCATCCCAAGGGAACGGATCCTCGCGACCACATTCCACAGGTGGTCGACCAGTTGGGGCAGATCGCCGAGACCTGCTTGCGCAGCGACCTGACCTTTGGCGTCGAACTCGAAGCCAACCTGGTCGGCCAGAACGGCGAAATCCTGGCGGAAATTCATCGGCAGGTGAAGGACTCGGCGCTACTGTTGATTTTCGATGCCGGAAATCTCAGTTGCCAGGGCTTCAGCCCGGCCGAGGTGCTCGAGCAGTTCCGGCTGATGAAGCCGGGCCTAGGCTGGATGCACGTCAAAGACTATCGCCATCCAGAGCCTTCGAAGCGGCAAGCGCACATCAACGAAGACACGCTCAAGCATTTCGTGCCAGCCGATCTGGGCGACAGCGGCCACGAAGCGATTTTCAAAGAGCTACGCGAAATGCTGCCTAAGCTCGACCAAAAACTGCGCCGCCGGGGAATTCCCGGCGTGTTCCTGGATCTCGAGCCGCACGTCAAAGCGGGTGGCCAGTATGGCGGATTCAGCGGACCCGACGGAATGGGTGTCGCTCTGCGGTCGCTCTGTAAGGTGCTCGACTACGTCGAGATCGATTATCACTTGCGCGATTTCGACGACATTCGTGCGGCGCGCGGGTTTTAGCCAGGCCCAAGCAGCCTGTTGATTTATTCGACAGGCTGCGACATCGCATGGATGCGATGACAGAATAGCGACGTAAGTCGTTATTCTGCGAGCCGTGCGGAGCTTCGCTCCGCACTTGGCGAGGTTGAAAAATGCCAGGATGGCGTTTTTCAACAGACTGCTCGCCAACGAGCCAGACCGATGCGATCAGAATCGCTACGCGGTCGCTTGGCCTTCAGTGATGTTGGTCTCGGTACCAGTCTTCGGTTTGGCTTCCACTTCCGCGCGGAGCGCTTTACCCGCCACGACCGCTTCCAGCAACCAATAGACTCCCCCGATCAGGATGGTCATCGAGCCAGTTCTCAAACCCGGCACGTCGCTCGGCATCATGATATAGATGGCCGCTGTACCCGCGAAACACGCGACCGACAGCCCTGAATTGATGAGCGTGGCTTTCAGCAGTTCCTTCTTGCCGTGCGTGTCGATGGCAATGCGAGCCTGATTGTTGGCCAGTTCGCGCATCGCCGCATAGCTGATCACTTGTGGCCGCTGCGGACGCCGGGTTAGTTCGGTCAGACCCATCGGCATGTCGACGACCTGCTGGACACGTACGGCCACTTGCTCGCTTTCGGGCGCTTTGGGTTGTTCGCTCGCTGGTGCTGGGTCTGACTTGCGTTTGTTCCGCTTGGGTGCAGGCGCGACGACCGCGGGCGCCGGCGCGCCACCCCGCATCCGATTGAGCAGACCGGCCATATAATCTTCGATCGATTGTTCTTCGTCCGAAGCCGCGCTCGAGGCCTTGGCGGGTTGCCGCCGTTCGAATTGGGGCTCGGGTTCGACCGCTTCCTGTGTCTCCGTAAGCTCGGCATCGTCGATCGAAGCACAATCTTGCGACTCTTCCTCGATCTGCTCTTGATCTTCCTGCAAGGCGGAAACGTCTGCTAGCTCCTCGTTGTCCGTGGTAATTTTGGCGGAGCTGTCGTCGAGATTTTCGGTCAAGGCTGCGTCCGCGGGCTCCTGCTGTTCAACGCCCGACTGTTTCGAAAAGAGTGTTTCGTGGACTTGTCGAAGTTGCGCAACTTCCTCGCGCTCGCGGTTGAGCAATTCACGTTCCTTCCGCAGTTCGGCGGCTAACTCCTCAACATTGCGCACTTGTTCAGCGTACTTTGCCTCCTGCTGGGCCTTTAGCTCGCGACTCTCCCGTTCCTCTTCCTTAACGCGAGCACTCCGAATATCGAATTCCATTTCGCGGGCTTGAAGCTGTCGCTCGACCTCGAGCAAGGCTTGTTGTTCCGCACTATCGCTGGCAGTTCCAGCGGCCAACTCTTCTTCGGGTTGGTAAAGGTCGTTTCGCATGGGATCAATTTCCGTGCTGTAGATCGTTGGTTCGAAGTGGTTTGTATTTTTCGAGCTCCTGTCGGGGCTCGTCGACTTGGACCTCTGCCAGTCCGCGCAGCCTCTCGACTTCTTCTTGCAAGCCGCGCATGGCCCCAATCAGCTTGCGAACTCGACGCCGCAGCGCTTGGACTTGTTCCGACCGATTTGATCGCCGAGAGCCCGCCGTGGCTCGCTGGACGCCAGCGGTCTGGGAATCCACGTGATCCTTTGGATTTTCAACTACGACTTCCAATTCGATCGGGCCGATCTTCAAACGATCTCCGCCCACCAGAGGCGCGTCGGTAAAGTCGTGGCCGTTTAGTTGAGTATTGGGTGCCCAAGCGCGGGCGACTGTTCCCCGCGACCCGCACAGCACGAGGCAGTGCATCGGTCGCACTCCGGCGGCCCGCAGTCGCAGCGAGCAACCTTTAGCCGAGCCGATGGTGCACTTGGGAGTCGTGATTCGCACGATCCGGCCATCGGAAGCGGTTCCGACGATCCGCAGGCACAATTCGCCGGCAGGAGCACCCTGAAGCAGTCGGAAAGCTGGTTTTCGGTTGAGAACTTCCATGGACTTTTTACCTTAATTCCAACAATTTTTCGGCGGGGGGACGCTTGCGGAAAGGAGCCATTTGTACGCGGTGTACCGGAACGTCCACAGGAGATTTAGGTTAGGAGCCCAGCGGGGTCAAATCGGCGACGCTTTCTGCAAGCCCGAATTGGACAGGATTTTCCAATTTGTAAAAAACGGGTGTATATCTTTGCCGGTTGTGTCGATTATCCGGTAACCAGCGGCGTGGTTTGGCCCAGGGAGTGCATTCTGGGTCGCGGCACTGGCAAGGCATCCCCCCTCCCGGTTGACCGACCGGGCGGTAGAAATGGGTGCTGCGAATGCCGCCAAGCCTTGACTTTTGGCTTGTCGATAGCAAAATGCTTCGCTCGTTCGATTGCGAGAAAAGCTAGGCAAATTTTGTGACCCATAGCGGTCTTGATGCGTACTATAGTTTGTTTGCTGCCGAGAGCCCGAAAATCGCGGCACCGAACAAGATTTGGGTTGGAAGAGGTTTTTTACCACGGAACTGCCGGCGGCTTTGGGGGGCGTTAACCTTCGGCTGCGGCTCGAAGAGACAAAGAAGGTGAATCGTATGGCACGTAAAGATGCGATCCTGAGCATGCGCCAAATCTTGATCATGCGTCGTGACGCGTTGCGCACGGCATTGGCGGGCGACTTGAGTCTGTTGAAAGAGTTGCGAGCCCAGACGGCCGGAGATGTCGTCGATGCGGCTCTCGACTCTGCCCAAGACGAAATCAGTTCGCAGTTGGCGGAAGTCGAAAGCCGCGAACTGGCAAGCATCGAGAATGCCTTGGAGCGGATGCGCGATGGGCAGTACGGGCTTTGTGAGGGCTGTTCATGCACGATTCCGATGGCTCGGCTCAATGCCCTGCCCTACGCCACGCTCTGCATCGACTGCCAGCGCGAAACCGAACGATTCGGCAAAGGCGCCGGCAACGATGCCGACTGGGGCCGAGTGCTCGACAGCAGCGGCGATTCGGATATGTCGATTAGCGACATGGAAATCGACGTTTAAGCGGAACGCGTGTCTTTCGCCCTGTGTCGAAGACTAAACAGAAAAGTCCGTTAGAATGCACTGGTGGGTGACTTGGCTTCTGCCTTTCGGGGACGTAGCCGGAAAACTGCCGGTGCATTTTCGTTGGCTACCGGTCAAAAAAGATCGCCGTGGCAAGAGACGTTGCCAACCAATGAACCGCGCCTTATCGTACAAGTAGAAGATTTCCCTCCCGCTCACGGCTAGTGAGCCGAAGTCTCCGGAGCAATTGAGATGGATGGCCAGCGGCTTTCTGTCGGAATCCTTGGGCGCCTTGTGATTTCCTTGTGCCTGGTTTGGCTATTTGCCGTCCCCGTAGCCGCGCAAGATGAGAGCGGCGAGGACGACCAGCGGACGGAAGCCGCACGAGCCAAATTGTACGAGGCCTTGAATCGCGAGGTCTCGGCCCTGGAGCGGCAGAGCAACGCACTCAAGCTGGTGGTCAAGCTCGTACGCCCCACGGTCGTACACATCGAAGCTGAAACTACCGAAGCCTCTAGCGTGCACTACAACCGCAAGAGCCACGTGGAAGAGGCCGGCTCGGGCTGCATCGTCAAGATCAACGGCAAGGATTATGTGATTACCAATGGCCACGTCATCAAAGCCGCCAATGTGGAAAAAATCAAAATCCGCCTGGCCGATGGCCGCCAGATCCACCCCACGCGCAAATGGAGTCACCCGGAGACCGATATCGCCGTGATGGCCATCGACGCACCGGGACTGATGGCTGCGAAGCTGGGCAACAGCGATGAGTTGGAAATCGGGGATTTCGTGCTCGCGGCGGGCAGCCCGTTCGGCCTCAGCCACTCGATCACCTTTGGAATCATCAGCGCCACCGGCCGACGCGATCTGCAATTGGGAGAAGCCGTCAAATTTCAGGATTTCATCCAGACCGACGCCGCCATCAACCCCGGCAATAGCGGTGGACCATTGATCAGCCTGCGCGGCGAAGTCGTGGGAATGAACACCGCGATTGCCAGCAGCTCGGGCGGCAATGAGGGCATCGGATTCTCGATTCCGATCAACATGGTCATGATCGTTGCCAAGCAACTCGTCGAGCGCAACAGCGTAGTCCGGGCCTATCTGGGAGTGCAGCTCGACTCGGGATTCGATCCGGCCATGGCCATTAGCGTCGGGCTGAAACGCCCCCGTGGAGCGCGTATCAAGGACGTTACCGCTGGTTCGCCCGCCGCGTTTTCCAAGCTGCAAAAGGGAGACGTCATCCTGCAATATGGCGAAGTGCGTGTCGACAACGACAGCCACCTGATCAACCTGGTGAGCCTGACCGAGATCGGGCGTGAAGTTCCACTTACCATCTTCCGCGACCAAAAGATCATGAACGTCACGGTCAAGGTCGGGGCGATGCCATCCAATCAGATGGATCTCAAGAAGCGCTCGGACACGGAACTCCCAGTGGTGCCGTTAAAATAGCCACGCGACGGTTCGAGCCGGCAACGAGCTTCGGCACCCACGCCGGCGGTCAGGCCTTGGCATCCACAGACGCGGCGCCCGCCGTGGCGATGCCTCTAAGGATGATATCGCGTACCGCAGCGACGTCGACCTTAGTGGCTACGGCAATGTTCGTGCGCCATTCGCGATTTCGACGGCGGTCGAACACCGTAGCGCCGGTCGTCAGCTCGCCAGACAATTCGACGTCGGCGGCGGCCAGTTCCACTTCGAACAGCTCGGGGTGCAGGGCCGCCACCAGCGCCACCGCGTCGTTGAGCCGGATGCTCTCAAACCCGAGTTCCTGACGATACGAGCGAAACAGGAACGGCAAAATGCGGCGTAAGAACCGACCCGCGCGAGAGGTCTCCGCGGGTAGTTGGTCGAGAAAATCATAGCCGAACGGTACTTGGCTGGTGATGTCGATCGGCACGAGCGTTTTGGTCGCGGCCGAACGAAACACCACGCGGGCCGATTCGGGATCGCAAAACACGTTGAACTCGGCGGCCGGAGTGATATTGCCCGGCCCGGCCAGAGTTCCTCCCATCATCACGAGCTGCCCCACCAATTCGGGCAAACCCGGGTCGCGAGTAAACGCCCGGGCGACGTTTGTCAGCGGACCTAGCGACACGATCGTCACTTCACCGGGAGCGGCTCGAACCTCGTCGCAGATGACTTTTTCGGCCGGATGGCGATGCTGAAGCTCGGAAACCTGAAAACTTGCCTGTCCCAGGCCGTCAGAACCGTGTAGCTGCACGTTCCGAATTGGTAAACCCATCTCCGGCAGCGTGGCCTCGCCGATCCTTGGCCAACGCGGCGGATCCAACTGCTCGATAATGGTCTGCACATTGCGAGTCGCCTGGTCCGGCAAGACATTTCCGCCGACTGCCGTGACGGCCACGACTTCCAATTGGGGATCGAACATGGCCATACACAAGGCCACCGCGTCATCGATGCCCGGATCGACGTCTAGCAAAATCTTTTTAGTGATCATCGTCTAGCCTGCGAAACTGCGACAAATCTTGAGTCCGCGCGGGGGAGTGTAGGGGTCAGCGGGACTCGAAACAAGAGTAGCCCACAATGGCCAGGCCGCAACTCTCGCGCGCCCGATCAAGGCGGTATTCGCCGTAGACTTCGCAAGTTACAATCGTCCGCAGGACCGCATTTCCGAGGAAAATCAGCACCGTGATTGAAGCAACTTTGGGCCGACTGGCAGCTGGCGAGAATCTGTCGATGGACGAGATGTCCGCGGCTATCGACGCCGTGGTCGAAGGCCAGTGCAGCGAAGGCCAAACGGGCATCCTGCTCATGGCTTTACGCGCCAAGGGCGAAACTTGCCAAGAGATCGCCGGCGCCGCAGCCGCGCTGCGTCGCCGTATGACCCCCATTCGCACCCAGCGGACCGGTTTGATTGACACTTGTGGGACCGGGGGTGACGGGTCGAGCACGTTCAACATCAGCACCGCGGCGGCTCTGGTCGTGGCGGCCGCTGGAGTGCCAGTCGCCAAACACGGCAATCGAGGCATCACCAGCCGAACCGGCTCGGCAGATGCTCTGGCCGCTTTGGGGGTCAACATCAATGCGGACCTCGCGACCGTCGAGCGGTGCCTGGATCAGCTCGGCATCTGCTTCTGCTTTGCTCCGCTGCTTCATCCATCGATGAAAAAAGTCGCCGAAGTGCGTAAAAAACTCGGTGTGCCCACCATTTTTAATTTGCTGGGACCTCTCTCGAATCCCGCCAGCGCGTCGTTCCAGGTCGTGGGAGTTGGACGCAGCGAAGTGCGCCTGCTTTTGGCCGAAGCGCTTCTGCTTTTGGGAACGACACATGCCCTGGTCGTCCAAGGCGAGGACGGGTTGGACGAAGTCACGCTAGCCGCGCCAACCCGGGTGACCGAAGTAGCCAACGGGGTCCTGCGCAATTTCGCCTGGACTCCGGCCGATTTTGGACTCGCCCCGGCGAGCTTGGATACGCTCAAGGTCGACGGGCCACAGGCTAGCGCCGCGATCATCCGGCACGTGCTGGGAGGGGCAGCCGGGCCAGCCCGCGATATCGTCGTCATCAACGCCGCAGCCGCGCTCTGGACGGCGGGCCGAGGCGAAACTCCGCTGATGTGTGCTCAAATGGCGGCCGTCGCGATTGACAGCGGCGCCACAAGCGACTTGCTTGCGCGACTCGTTGAGCTGAGCAACCAGGTTTAGCGAATCCATTGCCAACATCGTTTTTACGGTCGCTTGCGGCTCAACAGTCCCGCTACTCCTTCAAGTGAGCCTGAAACGTCTGCTCCAGAATTCGCTTTACGCCCGCCACGGCTGGATTGGCCAACAGCCTGGCAATCAGCGGAATATTCCCCTCGACGATCACGGCCTGCTCATCGACGCTGATTTTGAATTCGAAACCTGGCCCGGCCACGAGCGCGCAAGCGCCATCATTGGACCACTCGATGCGCGAAATCAGCGCTTTCAACTGTTGCTGCAGCTCGTTCACGCTCTGGTGAAGCTTCTCTTTGGCTTCGGTCAAAGACGTGCCATGTTGCAACGAAAAATGAATGAGGGCCATCGGGGCGGTGCTCCAAAACATCGCAAATTGCACTATTATAGGTCCGAGCGGCCTCGATAAAGCGATTCCGTCGGCCCGCTCGCTCCAAGGGCATTGTCCTTCCCAAGTTGCGGCCGCCATGTTAATTTAGTGGGTTCGCAACCTAATCAAGCGTCTCAAGTAAGTTTGGAGAGAGGTTCCATGGCCAAGCCCCATCGTAAATTGAAAAAAGCCAATCACGGCAAGCGACCCGCCAACAGCAAGGCCCGGCGGCTGAAACGCAAAGATATTCGCACCTAAGCCGCGAATACTCAAGCGGGGACGGCTCGCGCAACGCGTCAGTGCGACCGCGCCGCGGATTACGTAACTCCTTGTCCCCAAAGTTTTGCGCTCACCTGAAAGTCTCCCCTGCCCCAGTTTCGGAGGGTGGGGGGCCGAAGTTGCTCCAAGCTTACCGCGGGACTAAAATACGGAGCCTGGGCCCTGGCGCTCAGGCTTTTTTGAACTGGAGAGTTTTCGCGGTGAGCGTCAAAGAACTGCTGCTGGATTTTTCCGAAATCGATTTCAACCACGTCGTCGCCGACCTGGCTGAGATTCGTCGTTTCAATCCCCAGCGGTTCGAAATGGAGCAGTTGACGGCGATCATCTTCGACGACTTCAAACGCATGATCTGCGCCGGCTACAAG
Source organism: Planctomycetia bacterium (assembly GCA_043749935.1). Classification (GTDB taxonomy): domain Bacteria; phylum Planctomycetota; class Planctomycetia; order Pirellulales; family PALSA-1355; genus PALSA-1355. The sequence goes on along the minus strand of JAYVCO010000681.1, from coordinate 1,542 downwards.
GACATCACCGAAAACGAGTTTTGGGTGCGCGGCCACATGCCCGGCATGCCGCTGATGCCTGGCGTGCTGATGTGCGAAGCGGCCGCCCAGATGTGCAGCTATTACGCTCACAAGCATCATTTGCTGGGTGATTGCAAAGTGGTCGGCTTCGGCGGTATGGAAGAGGTCCGCTTTCGCGACCCCGTGCGCGTCGGCGACCGGCTTCTGATCGTCTGCAAGATGCTGAAGGTTCGGGCTGGCTCGCTGATCGTCTGCCGGTTTCAGGCCTTCGTGGGCCAGGTGATGGTTGCCGACGGAAAAATCAAGGGGATTTCGCTGCCGGTCGACGCGCTTGTCGACCAGCAAGCAGTAGACCAGCAAGCCGTAGATCAGCAAAAAGCGGCATCCTAACGCGTGGCCGATTCACGAGAATGCTGCTCCCCCTCAAAGATGACAACCCGTCGGCCCGCACGCCGTACGTCACGTACGGCCTGATCGCGATCAACCTGGCCGTCATGCTATGGATGAGCCAGTATTCGGCTATCGAAGAACACGTCGCGCTCGTGGAGCACGGATTCATTCCGGCACGCATTGCGCAGCTCGGCGACCCGAATCTCGTGGTGAATGTGCCGCTCGACGCGGAGCCGCCCGGGCGAGAGCGCCAGCGATTCTTGCCAGTCGGTCGGCCGGTGCAAGTAGAAGTCGTGCGGCTCGAACCTGTTCGCGGACAAATCATGGCCACGATCATCACGACCATGTTTTTGCACGCCGGTTGGCTACACGTGCTGGGCAACATGTGGTTTCTCTGGATCTTTGGCAACAACGTCGAAGATCGGTTGGGGCCGTTCTTGTTCTTGCCCTTTTACCTGGTTGGCGGACTGCTGGCGACCGCCTGTCACTGGGCCTACGACCCACACAGCACGATCCCGGTGGTCGGGGCCAGCGGTGCCGTGGCCACGGTGCTCGGAGCCTATGCCGTCACGTTCCCCAAGGCGAGCGTTCGCACTCTCGTGTTCTTGGGCGTGATTACGATCATCAACGTGCCCGCACTTCTCTGGTTAGGGTTGTGGTTTGGCGGGCAACTGTTCAATGCCTTCTTTCTGGACAAGGACTTGACGGTCGCGGTCTGGGCTCACATTGGCGGCTTCGTGGCCGGCGCCTTCCTGATGCCCATCCTCTCGTTCGGCTCGCCCCCGCCGGGCAGCAGTTGGGAAGAAGAGCTCAAAAAGCACTTTTCGTTCACACCGCCGGATCGAAATTAGCGCCGCAGGCTCGGAAGGGAATCAATTGATATGGGCCGGCGTGCTTTGCGTCGCATCGATCCGACGCTCGACCTATCGGGCCATTTGATCGATCTCGAAAAACTGCCGCAGCCGCTCGACCGATCGGCTCTTTTCGGCCGGCAGTCCCGATTGGAGATCGAGGTGGGCAGCGGCAAGGGATTGTTTCTGAGCGCGGCGGCCTCGGGCGACGCAGATTCCGACTTTCTGGGCATCGAGATACTGGCCAAGTACGCGAGTTTCGTGGCGGCGCGATTGGCAACGCGCCAGCTCGCCAATGCCC
>JAYVCO010000680.1:0-3712 GCA_043749935.1 Planctomycetia bacterium | reverse complement strand
TGACGTTGGCGCGATATAACCAACCCTCGGGAGATGCGCCTGGTGCGCGTCCCTCGGGGGTTTTTTGTTGCAGGTATGTGTAGCTCAACACACGCGCGTAAACCATTATGAAATCGTGGCAGGGTAAGGTCGCCGTGGTCACGGGCGGGTCGAGCGGGCTCGGCCGAGCCATTGCGGCTGCGCTCATCGAGCGTGGGGCGCAGGTCGTGATTGCGGCGCGGGGCGAGGAAAAACTCAATGCGACGGCCGCTGAATTGTCGCGCGATCAACAAACCGTGCTCGCGGTGCCGACTGACATTACGCGTCAGGCAGATGTCGACGCGCTGTTCGCCAAAACGATCGCGCGCTTTGGCCGGCTCGATGCGCTGGTGAACAACGCGGGGCGATCGGCCCGTGGCGAAGCAATGGCCACGACCGCCGAGGAGTTTGCGGAGTTGATGGACTTGAACCTGACAGCTCTGGTGCGCTGCACGCGCGCCGCCCTGCCCCATTTGCTCGAGAGCGGCGGGCATCTGGTGAACATCGGCTCGCTGGCCGGCAAGACGGCCGCCCGCTACATGGGCGCCTACTCGGCCACGAAGTTCGCCGTCAGCGGGTATTCGCAGCAGTTGCGGCTGGAACTAGGGCCCCAGGGACTGCACGTACTGCTCGTTTCGCCCGGCCCCATCGCTCGCGACGAGCCGCGCGCGTACTCGGCCGAAAAGTTGGCCAATCTGCCGGCCAGCGCGCGCAAGCCGGGCGGCGGCGTAAAAGTCGGTTTGTTACGGCCCGAAAAGCTGGCCGAGCAGATCCTCAACGCGTGCGAACAGCGGCAGTTGGAGCTGGTGGTTCCCGGCCGCGCGCGGCTTGTGTTTGCAATCACACAGCTTTGGCCCAGCCTGGGCGACTGGATCGTGCGCAAGATGAGCTGACGTTAGAACTGGCCGTTGTGCTTGTTCGCGGGACAAAAAAATCCCCGACCCGTCAGGACGGGCCGGGGATTTGACTTTTCAGCCGTTTACAGTTCTTGAACTGTTTATCTTAGCAGCAGCCGCAGCAAACGGGCGTGTTGTGGAACGACACGTAGCAGCAGCAGCCCGACTCCAGGCACTTGCTCAGGCAATCGCAGCAGGACTGAATGATTTCGCAGCAGGCCTTGTCGCCGCTCTTGCAGGTGATGCAGACGCCGTCCTTGGTGTATTCGCAGGTGCAAATGCCTAAGGTCAGGTTGCACTGGCAAACGCTAATGCCGTTCAGCGTGCAGCAGCAACTGCAAGTGCCATCGGCCAGCATCTTGCAGAGGTTCTGAAGCGTCGCGCACGAAACCTCATCGTCGCAGGAGCAACGAATTTTCAAGCCACCTTGGCACTTTTCGGCCTTGATGGTGCAGCGCGGCACCACGCACCAATTGCCGGTGGCTGGTGACGACGGCGCGGGCGCGCCAAAACTGGAGGGTCCAAACCCAGTGGCTCCCGCCGGAGCTCTCTCTAGCAATGCACTTTTCATAGCTAAATCCTTTCGCTGTGAGCCAAGTGCCGTGACCGTTGTCAGGTCATCCTTCGCTGCGGAAACGTTCCGTTCCAGGCGGCACCCGGTCCGATTGTTCGCGCGTTCCTCTGGCTCTCTACCAGTCAGCGACGCCAAGAATCCATGTTCTGCCTCCCGGGGCATACCGGGTCGGCACAGGCTTTCCAATGCGTGAACTGAATATAAGTTTGGCCCGACCTGCTTGGCAATTGCGGTTTGCGCAGAATTTGTCGAGCGCGGTTTTTGGCAATTTGAAGCGGACATGCCAAACGCAACGGCACTGATTTTGTGAAAGTGGCTCACGCGGACCTGGGAAGTGTTTAGGCCAGACCGCTTTTGGCGATATATATCATAATGTTGATCATTATTTGTCGGCGTGCTTGCAGCCACCTGAATTAGCCAGCCTACCCCGACATTGGAAGATCAGGGATGAAGGGTAAAACAAGCAGGGTGCTAGCTACACCTTGAGAGAATTTCGGTCCTGAGAAAGGATCGCCTGACCATGGCAAGTAACAGAATTTCGCAGCACTTGCTCGATCAACCGGAGCCAGCTCCGCAGCCGGGCGTCGCGGCGACTTTGCCCCAGGGATTTGCATTCTGTCCACCTCAGTTTCTCACCGGCAATGGCTGGCAGCAGGAGATCTATCGGCTGGCCTACGAGCGGGCTCAAGCAGCGGCCCAAGTGCCACTTCACCACCGGCGGCTGTTTTCCGTCTGGAATTAACGGCACCCGACTGGCCCGCGTCGAACGGCTCCAAGTCAGGGCGATTTACATTCTTTTGGCTCGGCCGATTCGTGGTTTTCTTCCGCATCGCAAAGCTTGATTCGGACCTGCATCCGAGCTTTCCCGCGATATCCGCACTCCGCGGTGGCATTGCCTTAGCGGTCTCCATCTCGCGCCCCTTGCTCGCGCGCGGCTAATTTGCCACGATAACTCGTCGATTTCGACAGTTTCCAGGCAATCGCGTAAGAAAGAGAACCCATGGCCGCATTTCCCGATATCGAGAAGATTCGCTTCGAAGGTCCCAAGAGCAAGAACATGCTCACCTTCCACCAGTACGACGAAAACGAGCTGGTCGAAGGCAAGCCGATGAAAGACCACCTCCGTTTTGCGGTCGCCTATTGGCACACGTTCCGCGGCACCGGTTTGGATCCTTTTGGACCGGGCACGATGCAGCGTCCTTGGGAGGCTGCCGAAGACACGCTCGAGAACGCCAAGAATCGCGTCAAGGTGGCCTTCGAGTTCATGGAAAAGCTGGGTGTTCACTTCTATTGCTTCCACGATCGCGACGTCGCGCCCGAAGGCAAAAACTTGGCCGAGAGCAACAAGAATCTCGAAGCGATCGCCAAGTTGCTCAAAGAAGAGCAGCAGCGAACTGGCATTCAATTGCTGTGGGGAACCGCCAATTTGTTCAGCAACCCGCGATACATGCACGGGGCAGCCACGAGTTGCAATGCCGATGCTTTCTCCTTTGCCGCCGCACAAGTCAAGAAAGCCTTGGAAGTCACCAAGGAGCTGGGCGGAGCCGGCTATACGTTCTGGGGCGGACGCGAAGGCTACCAGAACTTGTGGAATACGGACATGAAGCGCGAGTTCGATCATCTCGCCGCGTTCATGCACATGGCCGTCGATTATGCCAAGCAAATCGGTTTCAAAGGCCAGTTCTATTTCGAGCCCAAGCCGAAGGAACCGACCAAACATCAGTACGATTACGACGTGGCCAATTGCGTCAACTTCTTGCGCACCTACGGGCTGACCGACCACGTCAAGATGAACATCGAGACCAACCACGCCACGCTGGCCGGCCACAGCATGCAACACGAATTGGAATATGCCGGCGCCCAGGGATTCTTGGGGTCGATCGATGCGAACACAGGCGACTTGCTGCTGGGCTGGGATACCGACCAGTTCCCGACCGATATCTATCTGACCACGACCTGCATGCTCTCGCTGCTCAAATTCGGCGGCATCGCCCCGGGCGGAATCAACTTCGACGCCAAAGTACGCCGCGAAAGCTTCGAGCCGGTCGATTTGTTCCATGCCCACATTGGCGGCATGGACGCGTTCGCCCGTGGGCTGAAAGTCGCGGCGGCCATTCGCGCCGACGGCGTGCTCGACAAGATGCTCAAAGAGCGCTACGGCTCTTGGGACAGCGGCATCGGCGCGCGAATCGACGCGGGCAAAGAGAGTTTCGCCTCGCTTGAG
>JAYVCO010000679.1:0-8701 GCA_043749935.1 Planctomycetia bacterium | reverse complement strand
ACAACGGGCGTCGCCCCGGAGGCTGGCCCCAAGCAGTCCACCAACCGTGCGGCCGACGATCAGGTTGCAAAATATGCCACAGAAGCGCGGAAGCACTCGCTCGTCGATTCGTTGTTGAACGTCATCCCCGTCAGCATTATCGGCGCATTCGCTGAAGGCAACCTGCTCCAAATCTTGTTCTTCGCCGTCCTGTTCGGCGTGGCGATTTCGAGCCTGGGAATGCGCGAGAGTTCGCTCATGGCCGGGCTTGACCATTTGACCGAAGTCATGTTTCGCGTGGTTGCGATGATCATGAAAGTCGCCCCGCTGGGGGCGCTGGGCGCGATGGCCTACACCGTCGGCAAGTTCGGTATCGCGTCTTTGGTCCCGCTGGCCAAGCTGATGGCCTGCGTCTACCTCACGATGGCGCTGTTCATCTTCATCGTGCTCGGGCTAGTGTGCCGGCTGTTCGGATTCAGTTTGCTCAAGTACCTGCGCTTCATTCGCGAGGAAATCGTGCTGGTGCTGGGCACAAGCTCGTCGGAATCCGCCTTGCCGAGGATGATCGAAAAACTCGAGGTCATGGGGTGCAGCCGCGGCGTCGTCGGATTGGTCATTCCGGCCGGCTACTCGTTCAATCTCGACGGCACCAGCATCTACCTCTCGATGGCCGTGATGTTCATCGCCCAGGCCTACGGCATCGACCTAAGCATTTCGCAACAGCTCTACATCATGGGTGTCCTCATGCTGACCAGCAAGGGCGCCGCCGCGGTCACTGGTGGCGGGTTTGTCACCCTCGCCGCCACGCTGGAAGCCACCGATATCCTGCCGATCGAAGGGCTCGCCCTGCTGCTGGGCGTGGACCGATTCATGAGCGAGGCCCGTGCCATCACCAACCTGATTGGCAACGGCGTGGCGACGGTGGTAGTTAGCAAACTCGAAGGCGAATTTGATCAAGCATCCTACGACCGCGCCATGGCCGGCAACGCCGCCCTGCCCTCTGGACCGCACGGAAACTCGCGTGACGAGTGAATCAGCGACGGAGCAATTGGCCTTCTTCCTGCAACAGACCTCGTCGAACCGAGATTTTGGAACGGACACCAGCCTGACTGAACGGTAGACCAACGAAGACGCCGTTTCTTCGCGGCTCGAAAAAGTTTGCAGACGTTTGGATTTTTCGCGATACTTGATTGCTCGGTGGTTGGCCAATCGGGTGTCCCAAACGAACGGCTTGCTCCGCGAGCGATTGGATTGCGAGCGCGTTGCCGAGAATTGAAGGTTTGACACGGCCCCGATGCGGCCGTATTCCAAGTTTCCAAGGATTGCACCCCCTGACGAGAACTCCGATGCACGGCCATTTCCCGAGACGACTCTGTGTGTTTCTAGTTGGCGCCGTTTTGGGAATTGTTGCGTGGGAGGCCGGCCGTCGCGCCGAGTTTACTAACACCTCGATTGCCGCGCAAGGGCAGTCTGCTGACAAGGCGCCGGCTCCGCGGAAACCTCAGGAGACTCCGATCGGTCCTAAGTGGTGGCCCTCACGCTGGGGGAAAGATGATCAACGCGGCTCGGCGAACCTCATGTCCTCACAGCGCGTGTTGGACGCCGCGAAACTCATTCGCACCGGCAAGGTCTACCAGCTCGGTCGTGTTTACGAACGCGATATGCCGACGTTTCCTCATCGGACCTTCCGCCTGACGATTCCGGCCTATCGGGCCGTTGATGGCGAAAACATGCGCGTGGGCCGCGACGAGTTCTTTGTCGGCGAGATCGGTCAAATGGGAACACAGATGGACGGCTTGGGCCACGTCGGAGCAAGGCTCGCCGACGGCGACTATTACTACAACGGATTTCGATCGGCGGAAATCGAGGATGCCTACGGTCTCACGTCGCTGGGCGTCGAAAACGCTGGAGTGTTCTTCACCCGCGGCGTGTTGGTCGACGTGGCCGGATATAAGCGGACGGAGCGGCTGGAGGTGGGTTATGAGATCTCGCCGGTTGATTTTCGCGGCGCGCTCGAAGCCCAAGGGACGAAACTGCGCGCGGGCGACGTGGTTCTCATTCGCACGGGTCATGCCGGGCTTTGGATAACGGATAACCAGAAATACAACTCCGGCGAACCGGGAATCGGCCTGGAGGTGGCCAAGTGGCTGATCACGCAGGATCCGATGATGGTTGGCGCCGACAATTGGGGAATTGAGGTCGATCCCTCGCCGAGTAATCCCAATCGCAAGATCGAAGTGCATCAGTGGATGATCACCAAGCATGGCATTTACTTCATCGAGAATTTGAACCTCGACGAATTGGCCGCGGACAAGGTGTACGAGTTCGCGTTCATGTTTGCTCCCTTGCGTCTGAAAGGGGCGTCCGGCTCCCCCGGCAACCCCATCGCAGTTAACTAAGTGCCGCATGTACGACGAAATACACCGCTTCCGCTCTCGCCTTGATGGCCAAGAAACGCTGCTGGGCGTTGGCATTACATTGACCGATCCCGCCGTGACCGAAGCCCTGGCTGCAAGTGTCGATTTCCTGTGGATCGACACCGAGCACACGCATCTCTCCTACGAATCGGTGCTCGCTCACTTGATCGCGGCCCGCTCGTGCGGCAAGCCGGCATTGGTGCGCGTGCCGACGAGCGACGTTGGGCGAATCAAGCCGCTGTTGGACATCGGGGCCGACGGGATCATCGTGCCTCAAGTTCGCTCGGCCGAGGAAGTCCGCCAGGTCGTCGCCGCCTGCCGGTATCCGCCGCTCGGAACGCGCGGCTTCGGTCCCCGTCGCGCCGCTGGCTACGGTCGCACCGCTGGGGACGCCGAGTATTTCGCTCACGCGAATGCCAGCGTTTATGTCGCTGTACAGATCGAGAATCGCGATGCCTTGCAAGATCTCGATGCGATCGTCGCGGTGCCGGGCTTGGACTCGATCGCGCTGGGGCCGTACGACCTTTCCATCGCGCTGGGTTATCCTGGCGAGATCATGCACCCTGAAGTGCGACCCGCTCTGCAGAAGATCATCACAGCAGCTCGCAACGCGGGAAAACATGTTGGAACCGGACTTGGCCCAAATACCGATCTTGCCCAGCAACTGATTCGCATGGGCGTGCAGTGGCTGCAATGCGGTGACGACTATGGACACATGATTCGGTCCACCGACCACCTGTTCAGCGACATCCGCGCAACTCCTGACGATGCCGCGCGCCCAAGATGAGCTTGCCACTTGGTGCCATAGGCGTCTCGCCAGTGCTAAGGTACTGAACACTAGCAAAATGCCCGTGGCACCGATGAGATAACGATGAAGAAAAATAGTCGCTCCACCAGCGGCGTATCGCTTGATCGCGTAAAGCATTGATTCTCGCCGCTTCGTCCGTTAGGCTTGCACTCGTCGCACTGTTAATTCAAGCTCCGTCGGTCGTGAGGTATTCCGGTGCCCAATGTGACCCACGACGCACTTCGCCGTTGGGCAAACGCCTGCCTAGAGGCGGCCGGCGCCCGCCCCGCCGATGCCCGGATCGTTGCCGATCACCTGGTTGAGGCCAACCTGGCGGCCCACGACTCTCACGGCGTACTGCGCGTTTCGCAATATGTGGCTGCGATCCAAGCGGGTGAAGTGGACGTCGCGTCGCAACCGCGAATCGTCCTGGAGATGCCGGGCGGCCTGGTCGTCGATGGTGCTCGAGGCTTCGGCCAGGTGGTCGCTCAGCTTGCCGTCCAAGGGGCCACCCAGAAAGCCCGCACAACCGGAGTCGCCGCGGCAACTGTGCGCACTTGTTATCACACGGGTCGGCTCGGCAGCTACGCCGAACAAATTGCCGCCGCCGGCATGGCGGGAATCGTGATGGTCAACGCGGGGGGCGGCGGCCAAACGGTCGCCCCATTTGGCGGTCTGGCGCGCCGGTTGGCGACGAATCCGATTTCGATCGCAACGCCCAGCGGAGATCCGTTTCCGCTCGTTCTCGACATCGCTACCAGCGTTGCGCCCGAAGGCAAGATCCGAGCCCTGGCGCAACAAAACCGTCCTGCACCCGCCGGCTGGATGATCGATGCAGCGGGGCATCCGACAACAAACACCGATGACTTTTATCAATCGCCGGCAGGCGCTTTGTTGCCGCTGGGTGGGCCGGCAGGCTACAAAGGATTCGGCCTCGGGCTCATGATCGACGTGTTGGTCGGTGCGCTGTCCGGGTCGGGATGTTGTCGCCAAGACGTCGCCGAGGCTCGAGACGGCATGTTGATGATCGTCATCGACATCGCCCAATTTGGCATGCTCACAGCGTTTCAAGACCAAGTACGCGAGTTGATCGCCTACGTCAAATCGTCGCCGCCCGCCCCAGGCTTCGAAGAGATTCTAGTTCCCGGCGAGATGGAACATCGCCAGCGCACGGACCGTCTCGAAAACGGAATCAGCATCGACGAATCGGCGTGGCAGCAATTGGTGCGTTTGGGGCAAAGCCTGGGAGTATCGTCACCCGCGACGCTTCAAGAGAATAGCACCGACAACGGTCTCAAAGCACATTCCGGAAACGGCAATACGCACGGATCGCGTCCGAAAGAGGTATCAGTCGACCGACGACCTGCCGATGTCGACAACACAATTCGTTAGGAGATCGTGTCGATGGACAAGCTGATCATTACGGTGACGTGCGATTCGACGATGGCGTATCCGAGCAATCCGCACAACCCCACGCCCAAGGGTTACGACGAGGTTGCCCGCGAGTACGTTCGCAGCGTCAGCGCCGGAGCGTCGATTTGCCACCTGCACGGTCCGTACACAATCGACGAGAAGATTCAAGCCGACGGCACGCGACTGTCCGACCTCGATATTCCCGGCTGGGCGAAGTTGCGACGCGACATTGTCGACCATTGCTCGGTGAAGCCGATCATCCAATACGGTATTGCCAACGGCCGTTTTCCGCAGCGCAAAGTGCTGATGGCAGAACAAAAGCCCGACATGATTTCGACCTGCTTCAACCCGCACGACGAATGCTTCGACTATGAACCGGGGCGCGAGCCCGTGGAACTTTATGGTCTGCACAATCGCCCCGAGCTGGAGGAATACTGCCGCGTGACATCAGGGATCGGGGTGAAGATCGAGGCCGAATGCTTTCATTACGGCGGCGTGTGGAATGCCCAGCGAATGGTCCAAAAGGGATTGCTCAAGACGCCCGTGTGGATCACATTCTTTCTCGGCTGGCGCGGCGGCAGCTACACCCCGCCCACGGCCGAGGCGATGCTCTTCAATCACCATCATTTGCCGCCGGGATTCATCTACAACACGAGCGTGATGGACCCCGAGGAACACTGGAAGGTGCTGACGACGTCGATCATTCTGGGTGGGCACGTGCGCGTGGGCATGGAGGACAATCCGTTTGTCGCGCCAGGACAATATGCCCGCAGCAATGCCGAGTTGGTCGAGAAAATCATCCGCATCTCGCGGGAATTGGGACGCGACATTGCAACGCCGGACGAAGCTCGCGCGATCATCTGGCCGAGCGGACAAAATAGGGGCTAATCGTCGTCGCTTTGCAAAGCGCCAAGTGCTCTCAATCATAAGCTCTTGAGTTGACTGAAACACCCGCATGGCTCGCATCAACGCCGTTAGCTTTCACGAAAACCCGAGCATCGAAGCGATCTGTCGTTTGGTGCGGGGGGCTGGTTTCGACTCGCTCGAAGTTTCGCGACCACCGTTTTATCAGAAGCTCACAACGCCGGATCTCAGGCGCCGCTTCGCCGAATGGACGCAAGAACTCGGGTTGAGCCTGTTCGGATTCGACTGCTGGGTCGACGTGCAACCATACGAACGGTTTGACGAAACTCTGGCTGATTTTGCCCGGTCGATCGATTGGGCCGCGGACTTGAAGCTCGGCATGATCATCAGTCACGATCCGTGGGCCAGCGTCAACGCTCATCGTCGCCCGGCGGAATGTTTGCGAGCGAACGTCGATTTGTTTCGTCGCGTGGCCCGGCTGTGCGCGGGTCGCGGATTGCGCTTGGTATTCGAGCCGCACCCCGACACGTTGAGCATGGACAACTCCTGGGCCATCGACTTCGTCGACGCCGTGGGCGAAGATCTGCCAGCGGACACGGTGGGCGTTCTGTACGACTGCTGCCATTATGGCGTGGGTCAAAGCGACGCATATCTCGACGCGATCGCCCGACTTGGCCGTCGCATCCGGCACGTCCATTTCTCCGACGGAGATTGCCAGACCTATGCCTTGCACCTGCCGCTTGGTGACGGCGTGCTCGAGCTGAGCGCAATCGTCGAGGCACTCAAATCGATCGGCTTTGACGGCACGCTGACAAACGACCTCTACGGTTATCCGCTGCTGGAAGATGGAGCTCGACGAAACGTCGAACAAATTCGGGCTGTCGAGCGCGAACTCGGAATCGCATCATGAACATGCAAGCCGCGGTGTTATCCGAAATCGGCCGGCCGTTGCGGATTGACGACGTGCCGATTCCCGAGATTGGCCCCGACGAAGTGCTCATCGAGACGCGCGCCTGTGGGATCTGTCGCACCGATTTGCACATTCAGGATGGCCTGGCGTACGTTCCAAGTTTACCGCACATTCCAGGCCACGAGCCGGCCGGTGTCGTGGCGCGCGTCGGACGGAACGTGACAAATGTGCAAGTGGGACAACGGGTCGTTCCGCATTTGTTCGTTCGTTCCGCGGAATGTGGCTACTCTCGAATCGGCCGCGACGCGCAAGCGACCCATCTCGAAGGTATCCTGGGCGTGACATTGCCCGGTGGCTTCGCCGAATATTTCAAGGCACCCGCGCGCAATCTGCTGGTGCTGCCCGACGAGGTGCCGTTCGACGTCGGCGGTTTGACGAGTTGTGCCGTGATCACCGCGGTCCACGCGTTCCGGCTGGCAGGATTGCAGCCGGGCGATACCGCGATCGTCTTGGGCGCCGGCGGCATCGGCCAAATCCTGATTCAGCTTTTGAGTTTCTCGGGCATCCGCACCGTGGCGGTTGGCCGTTCCAGCGAAAGCTTGGAGATGGCCATCAAGGGCGGCGCCTCGATGGCCCTGAGCGTTGACTCGCAAGACCTGGCCGAACGCGTGCGGCGCTTCGCGGGCGAAGAAGCCGACGGCGCACACGTCGTGTTCGAGTTGGTCGGGCTCGCGCAAACGATGAAGTTGGCCGCGGACCTCGTCAGGCGCTGCGGCAAGATCATCGTGATCGGAGAGGAAGCAGAGCACCCCGCGATCGACACGATTCGAATTGCTCAGCGCGAGCTGCAGATCATCGGCTCGCGCAACGGCGGGATGCAAGACGCGATCGATGCGCTCGGTTGGTTGGCCGAAGGGGCGATTCGCCCGCCCATCGCCGCGCGATATCCGTTGGCACGCATCAACGAGGCCTTCGATCTGGTCCGCCAAGGAGGCGCGCACGGCCGAGTCGTTGTGACCTTCGAGAAACAACCCTGAAGCACCACGAAGAACGCGAAAGCGACGACCCCAGTGCGGGCCCAATCAGACAACGACTCAGAGAGAGGGCGCTGCGGCGGGAGTGCCTGCTGGCGCCTTAAGAACGACTTTGTAGTCCGGGTCTTGCTATCAGTTCAAACGGGTGCCGTTAACACAAATCTGGAATCTTGCTTGACGTAGGCGCTCAGGCCCACATACTGCCGGAGATTCTCAGTTTCTGTCAGGCCTCGCAGAATTTCGGCATGACCGGCAACTGTGTCGATCGCGTGCTTATCATAAAGATGTAAGATTCTCGTCGCCTTATGGAGCTGCTCAGGGCGAGTTTGACGAAATGTTTCTAGAAACACATCGAGCTGAGCTAGAAAACACCATCTCTAGAAATGCCACAGCATCCTCAGCGTCAAGGGCCCACCTCAGAGCGGCGGATCGATGACCTACCGCATCTCGCGGCCAACATCGCTCGTGATTTCGCCTCAGGGCAGCGTTGCCGTTTTGGGCATGCGAACCAGGAAATACGCCGCCACAATCCAGAGGAACGCGACCCCCAACCAGGTCACGAACGAAGTGCTAATCGCCCAGGGACTCGTCCCATCCGCCACGTCCGCTGGGATGATGCGCGGGGTGTTGTTGACCACGGCGTGAGGCAGCATCACGAGTAGTAGACTTCCCTTGGTGCGCCAATACAGCCAGGCCATGGCGACGGACACCGCGGTCACCTGCAGAACGTACAGGGGAAATGATTGCCCAAACAAGTCGCCTTCCGGAGCGAGAAACAGTGGCACGTGCCAGCTGGCCCAAAAGATTCCCAGAATGACACTAGCGGGCGCCAGGCCGAAGCGGTCCGTCAGGCGAGGCAGGGCGTAGCCCCGCCAGCCGATTTCTTCGCCCGCCTGCACCCAAGTCGAAACGACGATTGCAGCCACCAGCAGGTACCACGGCTCTTGGCTGAAACGGGGCCAGCCGCCGGTGGCGAAGCGATGCACGAGAGCGATCGACAGTTTAATCACAGGCATGTAGCCGACGGCGAACACGTACCATTTCGCGTCGACGCGCCACTCGAAAACTCGGCGCAGCAGCGCCCGCGTCGCCGCACGCCCCTCGATTCGGTCTGTCAGTGCGAGAGCGACCAGAGCCGGCGCAAAGGTGCCGAGAAGGAACAAGGCCCCGGCGATTGCGGCGGACCCATTGTCGCGGGCGATGGCAACGGACGCCGTCCAGCAGATCCACGTGGCGGCAAACGTGAGGGTGAAAAACTTGGGGAGAGAATGCCTCACGAGCTCACCCTGGCAAACGG
>JAYVCO010000678.1:0-7076 GCA_043749935.1 Planctomycetia bacterium | reverse complement strand
GAGCGCGCGAGCACCACGGGTTGTTGCCCATTCCGGCCTGGGACAAACGCAATCATTGGAAAGGCAAACTGAGCACCAATGTGTTGCCACGCGTCTATGACCCGCCGGAAGGTTTCGTGGCTTCGGCCAACGAAGACATCAACGAGCCGGGTGGCCCGATGCTGGTCACGCAGCCGGTACCCGATTATCGTAAGCGGCGCATCGTGGAACGGCTCGAGCAGCTCTCGTCGGCCACGGTCGAAGACATGCAGGCCTTGCAGTACGACGTGATCAGTTTGCAAGCTCGCGATCTGCTGGCCGTGTTCTTGCCCTGCCTGCCTGCTGGAAAAATCAAAGACCGATTGTCGAAGTGGGACTTCAACTACTCGACCGACAGCTACGAAGCCACGCTGTTCTCCAGGCTCTATCGCAACGTGCTGTTGGAGATTTTTGGACACGAACAGGGGATCGGCTGGCGGCGGATGTTGTATCTGTGCAGCCGCGTGGGTTTTTCGACCATGGTGCTGACTTGCATCGACCGGCTATTGTTGGAAGAACATTCGCTGTGGTGGAAAGGCCGCGACAAAACGTCGCTGATTCGCCAGGCTGCCGAAAAGCTAGCCGGCGAAAAGGAAGAGCCCTGGTCAGCGATCAACGGTTTTCATTTCACGAATCGCTATGTCGAGAGCCGTTTGGTGGGCCGAGCATTCGGGTTCCATACACGCGAGATGGCCTTGCCGGGCTGCCACGCCACGCCGTTCCAAGGGCATCTGCTGCGCGCCGCGCGGCGTGAAGCGTCGTTTGCGCCGTCCTACCACTTCGTGGCCGACCTGGGGACCGACGTGGCTTGGACGAACCTGCCCGGCGGACCGAGCGAAAGTCGCGTTTCAGGGTTTTATAAAAACGACATTCCCCGCTGGCGAAGCGGCCACTACAAAAGGCTGGCGGTCGAGCCGCACGAACCACTCTGAGCCAGCGCTAGGCCGCTCCGATAGTGCCGTTGGCTTGCCCGGCCACGGAGTTGTCAGTTATGCTGAATTCAGCGGCAGGGGCGTGACAGAGTGGTCAACCGGCTCTCCTCCACGCGAGTCCGCAAGCATTCGTCGCGAGGTTTGAATATGAAATCTTGCTGGATTGGTGTCACGAGCCTGATGCTGTTTGCCAGTTCCTGGTGTGGGGCTGCCGAAGTGCACGAGGCGCGAGGCGACGCGCTGGACCGGCGGATTTCCAAACTGATCGAGCAGTTGGGCGACAGCCAGTTTCCGGTGCGCGAGCGCGCACAACAAGAGCTCGTGCAGTTGGGCTATGAGGCCTTCGACGCCCTCTCCGATGCCGAGAACAACGACGACCCGGAAATAGCGGCTCAAGCCAGCTATCTGGTGCGGCTGATTCGGGTTGATTGGACGCGCGAGGGCGATCCGCGCCAAATCCAAGTGATTTTCAAGGATTATGAATCTCTGCCAGACGAGCGACGGCTGCTGCGGATTCGGCAGTTGGCCGATCTGCCCGACGATCAAGGACTGGAATGGCTCTGCCGCCTGGTGCGGTTCGAAAAGTCTCACGTCCTTTCCAAGCAAGCCGCTCTGGCCGTGATGAATCAGGAGTCGCCGCGCGACGATGCGGCGTGGGCTCGGCGAGCCAAGACCATCGCCAAATCGCTCGAACGTGGACGGCGGCCCGCGACTCGTTGGCTCACGACCTACGTGCAGGCCCAAGCGGACCCAGCCGGCGCTTTGCCGGCCTGGACGGCCCTGACCGAGGCCGAACGGCAAACGCTCGAACATCATCCGCAAGAGACGCAAAACCAGATTGTCAGGGAATTGTTGCGGCGCAAGATCGACCTGCTCGATCGTCTGGGCCAATCAGATGAGATTCAGGGGGTCATGCACCAGATGGTGCTTTGCGAGCGCGGCGATTCGGCCTCGCTGACCGAGCTGGTCGATTGGTTGGCAAAGCGAAAGGCCTGGACCGTGGTCGACGAAGTGGCAACTCGCTTTGCAGCCAGCTTCGAGACGGACTCGCTACTGCTGTACACGCTGTGCGAAGCACGGGTCGCCCAGGGCAATCGCGAATCGGCGGAGCGAACCGCCGAACAAGCGCTCAAGCTGGGCGGCGATTCGGCCCTGGAGCATAAATCGGTGGCCAAGGCGCTTTTGGACCGCGGGTTGATCGAGTGGTCCGATCGCGAACTGCGCTACATCATCCAACTCGGGCCGATCGCCTCGCCACTGGCCATCGAAGCACGGCTGCACTTGAGCCAAAGTTTGCACGATCGCGCGCTCGATCGCCAAGCGGCCGAAGCCCTTCAAGGATTGATCGAGGCAATGGACACGGACATGAACGTGGTGCAGCAAGTTCGCGAGATTCTCCAGGATCGGCCACCGGGCATGATCCGCGCTCGATTCTTTCATTACCTCGCCTGCGATGCCGAGAGCAAGAAGGAGATTGCCAAGCAACGCGAGTATCTCGATAAGGCGCTCGAGCAAGATAAGGCAGACGTCGACGCCTTGATCAGCGCCTATCGACTTTCGGCGGCGGACGCCAAATGGCGAGCCGACGTGATCGAGCTGGTCAAGAAAGCTGTCGACGAAACGCGGCGGGCCATCGAAGATGCGCCTGACGATCCGACCAACTACAATCAGCTTGCCTGGCTGGTAGCCAACACCGAAGGCGATTTGGACGAAGCGATTCGGCTGTCGCAAAAGTCAGTTGACTTGGCGCGCTCTTCGGCCACGACGCAGGAGGAATTTCGGTCGGTCAGCATGTACCTCGACACCCTGGCACACTGCTACTTTGCCCAAAAGGATTTTGCGAACGCCGTCAAATATCAAGCCGAGGCAGTCAAGCTCGACCCTCACTCGGCCCCCATCGGACGCCAACTAAAAACGTTTCGCCAGGCGCTGACCGATGCGCAATCCAGCAGTGGCAAGTAAACTACCAGGGCGAAAGTGCCGCTGACATCCGGTTTCAGTTTAGCTGTCGGTCGCATGTCGCGCGGGGCAATTTGAGAAAACATGTATTGGCGAAAGGACGTGTGGCAATGAACGTTGCCCGTGAACGCGATACGAAATTGGTGCGAGTGCGGGCAGGTGAAGTTGAACTACAGATCCTGGACTGTGGAAGCGGCTTGCCGATTCTGCTGGTGCATGGCTTCCCTCTGGAACATTCGATGTGGAACTCGCAAATTGCGCATCTTTCTCAGCATTGGCGCACCATTGCTCCTGACTTGCGAGGTTTTGGCGGCAGCCAGCCCACGCCGGGAATGGTCTCGATGGAGCAAATGGCCGACGATCTGAATGCGCTCTTGGATTCGCTGGACATCAAAGAGCCGATTGTTTTTTGCGGTCTTTCGATGGGCGGTTACATCGCCTTTCAGTTCTGGCGCAAATACCGCTCGCGTTTGAAGGCACTCGTGCTTTGCGATGCTCGGGCTTCGGCCGACACGGCGGAAGCCGCCGAATCGCGGCTCAAAACGGCCGATCACGTGCTGCAAGCTGGCACCGAATCTCTTGCCGAAGCGATGCTGCCCAAACTATTCGCGCCCGAAACGTTCCAGAAACACCCCTCGATGATCGCTTTCGAGCGTCAGAAGATTCACGCCACGGCACCCGAAGGGGTCGCGGGAGCACTCAAGGGCATGGCCGAAAGACCCGACGCGACGAGTTACCTGGGCGAGATCGACTTGCCCACGTTGGTCATCGTCGGAGAGCACGACGCGATTACGAGCGTGGAAGAAATGCGGACGAT
Source organism: Planctomycetia bacterium (assembly GCA_043749935.1). Lineage (GTDB taxonomy): Bacteria > Planctomycetota > Planctomycetia > Pirellulales > PALSA-1355 > PALSA-1355. The sequence continues at coordinate 3,350 of JAYVCO010000678.1, read as the reverse complement.
GGCCAAGGCCATTCGCAACGCCGAATTCGTGGTCATTCCGCACGCCGGCCACATGACACCAGTGGAAAATTCGGCGGCGTTCAACGAAGCAATCGAGCAGTTTCTGCATCGAGTTGAACGAGAGCAGCCTTGAAAGGAAGCCGGCCTGCCAGAGCCGCAGCCGACCAATCCCGCGCCATAACAGACCGTTGAAAAAAATACCATCGTGGCATTTTTCAACCTCGCCAATTGCGGAGCTAAGCTCCGCACGGCTCGCAAAACAACGACTTGCGTCGCTGTTTTGTCATCGCATCCCTGCGATGTCGCAGCCTGCTGAGTAAATCAACAGGCTGCTAAGGCACCTCGAAGAGCGATTGGCTCTTCACGATCGCGTAGTCGTCGGGAAAAGTATGAAAGGCCTGCACCAGCAGGCTGCGATTGCGAGCTTCGAGGTTGATGTAGCTCAGGGCGCCCAGCGCCATGCGACCGCTGGAGTCAAAGCGGTAGAGCATGCCTTGGTGTTCGCCGTCGCAGGCCAATTCCTGCTGAAAGGTCCAAAAAACTTCCGGCTCCACGGGCTCCAACTGGAAACTGACCTGATACCGGGCCCCACCGCGACACTCGACCCGATCGGTTCCCTCTCCTTTGAGCTTGTAGGAGATCAATCTGCGTTTCTGCGGCAGAGGGTGTTGGGCACTGGCAGCCACCTCGGTGAGCGTCAATCCCTGATAACGCCAGGTCACGACGTGGCCGGCACTCGTGATGTTGATCGTGGCTTCGTAATCGCCCCGCTTGATGGTTCGGCTGCTATGTGTTTGAAACAGCTCCGGATGCAGTGCTCGGCCATATAACTGAAAAACTAACTCGGCGACTTTCGGTCTGACAGAAAGCACTGGGCCGGCTCCTTCGAAGGACGAGTTTCGCGAAATGGCGATCGTTCAAGACGAACGCATTATAAGCACGTGAGCCGCGCCGACAAAGAGACTTTTTATCTCGCGCCAAATCGTTCGTCAAGAAGGTCTTGACTTTTGCGCAGCCGTTGACTCCGCGCAGTGCCAGGTCGCTGCTAGCACCGAGGGCTTTCGTCAACCAAGGCTAACGAAGATGTCGTACAACGTGTGCGTTCCAGCCGCGATGCCAAAACCGCGATACACGAACAACAGCGCAAAAAATCCGCCCGCCGTAAAACGAAACCAGAAGGTGAATGCGTCAAACGCCTCACCGTGCGGTCCCAGGTAATGTGCGGCGGAAAACACCACGCTCGTTAGAACAACGGCCAGGCCGATCCGCAATCCTCGCTGCGCCCCGAATCGCTGTGCGCAAACCGACACGGGCGGTAACAGCAGCAAACGGAACAGCATTTCTTCATAGACGCCCGCGCCAACAAAGCCCAGCAAACGGCCTACGATCGACGCGGCGCCCCAGGGCAAGGCGACGGCCGCAAACATCTGCTCGGCAATTGCTCGCGAACCTGGCAACATCTGCGCCAATTCGCCTTGCAATTTGCCCACGCCCAACAGCAACAAGCCCAACACGGCACATTCGGCAAACATGGCATAGAGCACGGACGCCGAGAGCTGCCAGCGGTCGCGCGTGATGTGATGCCACGCCAGCAAGACAGCGACCGTCATCGCCGGCAACACGAAATACTGCCCCAAACCCAACTGGTCTAGAAGCTGCCGCAGCCAAACGTCGGCTCCGTTGCGAACGGCCTGCGAGCCCAGTAGCACGACGCCGCCTTCGTAGAGCACCAACAGCGGAAGGATGAACGCCAGGCTGGCCAGCGGGCGTCGCGTCTGCCGCCAATACTCGCGGAACCATTGGGCAGTCGGACTCGGCGAGTGGTTGGCGAGCATGGCTTACGATCGGCGGGTCAACGGGCAGGACGCTTATCAACATATCCGGCATCTACATTTTCGGACGCCATCGACCAGCGGCTTGAACCGTCCGCGCAAGCGCAAGAAGGAAGTGCGCGAGGAACATCGAATCGCGACCGGCTAAGCACACGCGTAACGATTGTGTGTGCTGAAAACCAAGTGTGCATCTGTCGACAGAGGATTGCTCGACAATGCCGCTTTAGACGGCCTGAATCTCTGGCGGCGCAATTTCGCCGAGGTGATAGAAGGCCAACGCCAGAATGGCATATACGGCCAGCAGCATGACTCCTTCGAGCCAGTGCGTCTCCCCGTCTTGAGCCACGAGCGCCAACACCAGGATGGAAATCGATACCGCCACGATTTCCATCGGCGTGAAGTGCAGGTCCAGCGGTCGGTCGTGTCCCATCAGCACGCTCGAAAAAACCAGCACGGGCGCTACAAACAGCGCGATTTGAATTCCACTGCCAATCGCGATATTGACGGACAAATCCATTTTGTTCTTCATGGCCACCAAGACCGCGGTCGAGTGCTCGGCAGCGTTCCCCACGATGGCCAGCACGATCACGCCCACGAACACCGAGCTCATTCCCAGCGTATGAGCCGCTTGCTCGACGGAATGGACTAGCAGTTCGCTCATGGCCGCCACACCCACGGTAGCCAGCAGCAACACGACGATCGCCGTCGTGCGCGTCCATTCGGGCGATTCGGCTTCCAACGAGGGCGTTTCTTCTTCAACGCCCGCGTAGATCTTTCGATGAGTCCCGAGCGAAAACACCAGGCTCAACAGATAGACGCCCGCCAAGATACAAGCAATTTCCTCGCTCAGCGACTCGACGGTGCGCAGTTGCTCGGGTCGCAAAGGCAGGTTGGTGGCGAAGACGTAATAGTAGAGCGTCGGCACGATCAGCCCAACCGTTGCCAAGGTCAGCAGCGTCGCGCCCATGCTGGCCGCGGTGCGATTGAAATACTGGTGCTTGTAGCGTAAGCCGCCCAGCGTCGCCGCCATGCCCAACACCAGCAGCACGTTGCCCATGATGGAACCGGTGATCGATGCTTTTACGAGCGGATACATTTTGGGGCCTTGGGCCAAGGCCACCAGAGCAATGATCAATTCGGCCGCGTTGCCGAACGTTGCATTCAGCAGTCCGCCAATGCCCGCGCCAAGCCTCGAGGCAAGAACTTCCGTCGCACGACCCATCAGGCCCGCCAGGGGAATGATCGCCACACCCGAGGCGACAAACACCCACACTTCGCCGACCTCCAGATACCAAACCGCGAACGCGACCGGAATTGCAAAGAGCAGCCATTCGAGCGGGTTGGCACGCAGCAATCGCCACCATGAACCCAGCCACGATTGTCGTTTATCTTGCGGCATGAAAACTCGCATCCGGTGCGCGGTGTTTCGTTGCGGGTTCTGCGAAGCGGCTTCCCCCGTGAAGTGGTGCCAGTCTAGCGACTACGGCCCGGGCGGCAAATGCGGTAGTCCTCTTGCTC
>JAYVCO010000677.1:0-2441 GCA_043749935.1 Planctomycetia bacterium | reverse complement strand
CCGTTTTCGGACGAGAATCGGATGCAGTCGATCGTTACCCATGTACTCTCGGCGCGCAAGTCGGTCGATCAACAGGCGGGAAAACCAAAAACTCCGTCGTAATGGCGAACCCGATCGCGCGACTTGCCACTTCATCGCCTTGTTACTTCATGGCAATCGCTCGCGCCAGCGGGGCCAAAACGTTGTCGGCAACGTAGTGGTCGATCATTTCGTGACACAGCGCGCTTAAGCGGTCGAGCATTTCGAGGAAGGTCGTATCGGGGGGCAGACCGCCGTAGCGGCGAGCAGTGACGTAGACGCTCAGCTGTTCCTCGGGGAACTCTCCGTTACGGATCTGATAGGCATTGGTCCGCGTCTCGATGTTCAACCGGCACTGCATCTTGCAGCTTTCGTCCACGGCCAAAGTAATGTTCGGCTCGTAGTTCACGATCGTGGAGCGGGGTACTTCGAGCAATTTCTCCAGGGCAGGACTAACGCCGAGAGCCTCCGCTACCAATTGGTTGTGGTTGCCGCGATAGGTGAAATCAAACCCAAACAGTAAGTCCATGGCTTCGCAGTCGATCGGGCTGAGCGACAGCATATAGGGGGCCAGCTCCAGCACGAGCCTATGCTGGTCCAGAGCCTCTTCGACGGTCGCCGGGTTGACCTGGCCAGAACACAAGCGGCGAGTTTCCACAGTGCTCCAGCGATAATGGCCCTGCTCTTTGTCCTCTTCGAGAATGAAGTCTCCTTTTTCGCGGCAATAGAAATTCCGCATGGTGGGATACTTTTTCTGCAATCGCTCGAAGAATTGCAGGATCGATTCGCGGCCGCTCGGCAACTCCATTTCGGTGCTGAGGTTCATGTTGACGTAAAAATCGTCACTCAATGAACTATATCGATTCATGCGGACATCCTCGAATTATCGCGGCAAACCAAGCGGGAATACACCCCGAAGAAAGGCTTGCGACGGTTCACTTGCAGTATAGAATGGCTGCGCCGCGACTGTCAAAGCCCACTACCGGGCCAGCTTGCGAGTCAGTGCGTCGTTGTCGGCCCGTGAAGGAAGCACCCGATGTCATCTGCAGCCTCATTCCAAGTTTCGTCATTTGCCACAGATTTGGGCTGGGTCGCCGTGGTAGGCGCCGGCTCAACGGTTCGCCAACTGGTCTTCGGTTATCCGAACGAAGCCGCCGCACTCGCATCGCTCAATCGCGAACTGTTTGAGCAGGCCCGGCTGGCCAAGTGGTGTCCGGCCTTGGTCGAGCGGCTGAAAGAATATGCCGCGGGCGCGGCCGTGGATTTGAGCGATGTGCAGGTCGATCTCGAACACCTGACCCCATTTCAACGACGCGTGGTGACACATTGTCGCGCGATCGCCTATGGTCGGACCAGCAGTTATGGTGCGCTGGCTCGGGCCGCGGGTTCAGTCGGCGCGGCGAGAGCGGTGGGAAACACGATGGCCGCCAATCGCTATCCGCTTCTAGTGCCCTGCCATCGCGTGATCAATTCCGACGGCAGCATCGGTCAGTTTTCATCGCCCGACGGCCCGCGCATGAAAGCCCGACTGTTGAAATTGGAACAAGGCTCCGGCGCGGTCTCTCGCCGGCCAAGCAAGAAGCGAGCAGCGTCGGCCTGTTAAGCATGACGCGAGATCAAGAATTTCGCCGGCTGCTACTGCACTCGCTCACGACCATAGCGACGTGTCTGCTTGCGGTAATCGTCTGTTATCTTTGGATCGATCGGCACGTGGCCTATTGGGTCCACGACCAACAGATTGAAAAATTTCGAGTTTTCAAGTGGCTCACTTACCCGCCGCCGCTCGTGCAAACCTGGTCGCCATTGGTTCTCGCTTTGCTGATGGTTCGCCGAGCTTGGGGACCACTGGCTCGCTGGCAATTGACTTTGACCGTCGCGTGCCTAAGTTTGATTGTCGCCGATGAATTCCGCACTTCGCTGGGCGACGTGTGTGGGCGCTACTGGCCGGAAACGTGGTTCCACGACAACCCCTCATTGATCGGCAACGGCACGTATGGTTTTCATCCGTTCCAAACGGGCGACGATATTGGCAGCTTTCCATCTGGCCACGCGGCCAGGATTTTGGGCTTCGCCACGGTTTGGTGGATTGCCATGCCGCGTTGCCGCGTCCTCTGGGTGCTGATTTGCGTGCCCATGCTCGTCAGCCTGGTGGCCATGAATTACCACTTCGTCAGCGACGTGATAGCCGGCAGCGTGCTGGGCGCGATTGTCGGAAGCTACGCAGCCCACCTGGCAATGCTTGCCGGTAGCCAGGACGATTCTACTTAGAGGCCGCACGCACGCAACGAAAACCAATGTGGCCGGCTGCGCTGCCGGGCTCACCCTTGCCACGCGCGCCGGGAACGTAGCGCGTGCAATACTGGTCGCTGCACATGAACGAACCGCCACGTTGCACGCGCTTCGGCATGTTCGGCTCCTGCGGA
>JAYVCO010000676.1:0-5373 GCA_043749935.1 Planctomycetia bacterium | reverse complement strand
CGTGCTGGAGTGGTTCGCTCAACAGGCGGACTTGTCGCTGGTGCTCGATGCGCCCCCGCCGGGCACATTCAATTACAGCGACGATCGCCAGTACAGTGTTGCCGAAGCGATAGACCTGCTCAACGGAGTGCTGTTGACGAAGGGATACACGCTGATTCGCCGCGAGCGGATGCTGATCGTGGTCAATGTCGCCGAGGGAATTCCCGAGTCGCTGGTGCCGCGCATCGAATTATCGGATCTTGATAAACGAGGCAGATTCGAATTCGTCAGCGTGCTGTTTCCAGTCGGCAAGCGTGACGTGGACGAGATCGTCAAGGAAATCGCTCCGCTGCTGGGTCCGCGCGGCAAGAGTTTGCCATTGCCGAAAACGAAACAGATCCTAGTCATCGATACGGCGGGAGTGATGCGGGCGATCGACGCAGTGATCGAGTCGATCCCGCAACCTGAAAAGCCCAATGTTTCGGCGCCGGAGAAACCGCAATTGGTGGTTTATCCGATCAAGTCGGCCGACCCGGACGCGGCGGTGAAAGTGCTCGAAGCACTGATGCCTGACGCCCGCTTCGTACGCGACCCGAAAGCCAATCAGATCAGCGCTTACGCCACTCCGACGCAGCAAGCAGCGGTCGGGCGTGTGTTGGAGCAGATGCAAACCACGGACCGGCCAGCCGATCAACAATCGCGATTCGAGGTCTACTCGCTCGACGAAGGCGATCCAAAGCAATCGCTCGCCACGCTGCAGCCCCTGGTGCCTAACGCGCGGCTATCGATCGATCCGACGAGCAAGAAACTTGCCGTCTGGGGTGCCCCGGCCGATCACGAGATCCTCAAGAAGGCCGTTTTACAACTCGCACAAACGAGCGGCGGCGCCGACGACCGGCAAGTCGAAGTCTATCGATTGACCAAGGCCGATCCGGTTTCCGCGCAAGCGCTACTCGTAAACTTGGTGCCGCGAGCCCGCCTGGCGGTCGATCCGCCGACGCGCAGCATTATCGCCCTGGCCAGCCTGGCCGATCAAAAGACGATCCGCGCGACTTTGGATCAATTGGAACCGGGCAAGCGAGATGCGAACACTCCCGAATTGCGCTTCTACCCATTCGAGCAAACGCCGCCGGCCAATTTGCTCACGGTATTGCAAACGATGGCGCCCAAGGCGCAGGTAACGCTCGATGCCGCGGCCAAACGTCTGACGGTCGTGGCCAGCCCGGCCGACCACGCCACGGTGAAAGAAACAATCGAGCAATTCTCCCATGCGGCTTCTCCAGAAGAAAAACGGCAGTTGGTCTTGTACCCCGTTTCGACCGCACAGCGAAAGCGGTTTCAGCTTCTACTACAAGACCTGGTTGCGGAGTTCCCCAACGTGAAAGCGCTCACTGACGCTGAGCCGGGCGAGCTGGCCATTTGGGCCAAGCCGGCCGAACACAAAGTGATCGCCGACATGATCGAAAAACTGAAGCAGCAAGCGCCGACTGAAGAGGCGTATCACCTGGTGGCCTATTCGATCAAGACAGCGGATCCCACCAGTGTCCTCACGGTCCTGCAAAGCATGTTTCCGACTACCAAGCTCGTGCTCGATATCAAGAGACGGCGCCTGGTGGCTTGGACCCGGCCCGCGGAGCAGGAATCAATTAAATCACTGATCGACCAAATGGATACCGACACGCCGGCCGAATCGAAGAACCAATTGATGGTGTATCCGATACCCGGTGCCGATCCGACGGCAACGATCACGACGCTCAAGAGCTTGGCGCCAGATGCCACGCTGACGAGCGACACCAGGGCCGGCACGATCGTCGTCTGGGCGCGCAAATCGGATCACGCCGTGATTGGCGCGGCAATCGAACAGATGCAACCGAATTCCGATCCGAAGCGACGTCCGCACGTCGTGGCCTATCCGGTTGGCGCCTCCGATCCCAGCACGCTCTATCCGCTGATCAGCGCCCTGGTGCCCACGGCCCGAGTGGTGCCGAACGCGAAAAACGGCACCATTGCCGTGTGGGCCACACCGGATGACCACGAAACGATTCGCGGGGCGGTCGAAGAAATGACCGCCAAGCGAACGGACGGCTCTGCCGGAAAAATGGTCGTATATACGCTCAAGTCGACGAACGCCAACACCATCGTGCAAGCTTTGCAGACCACGGTGCCCGAGGCGCGTTTGGGCGTCGGCGTGAATTCTCGCAAGTTGGTCGTCTGGGCGCGGCCGGCAGATCACGAGACGATTAAATCCGCGCTCGAAGAATTGGATCAAGAAGACCGGGACCGAAGCGATGTCGTGCTGAAGGGCTACGCGATCGCGACGGCCGATCCGGCGAACCTGCTCGCCACATTGCAATCGCTTTTTGCGCTGCAACGCGACGTGCGGTTGTCGCTGGATGCGAAGAACAACAAGATCGTTGCCATGGCGACGCTGGCCCAGCATCAGGCGATTGCCAACGTCATTGCCGAGATCGAACGCGGTTCACCGTTGGACTCGGCCGCGCAAATGGAAATCCACCCGCTTGGAAACGCGGACCCTGAAGTCGTGATGCAGGTGTTGAACAATGTCGTCGCCAAAAAATCGTCGGGCGTCGTATTGTCGGTCGATCCCAAATCGAAACAATTGATCGCCGTTGCGCCACCCCAGCAGCAAGTCACGATTCGCTCGGCGATCGAACGACTCCAGGCGGCCCGGCGGCAATTCGAAGTCTTTCAGCTCGAAGTCCTGGAACCGTTGACCGCTCAATTGGCGATCGAAAAACTGGTCAGTGAGGGAAGCGGTGGAACCAAAGCAGCCGGAGCGCCAGTCGTTGACGCCGATTCGTCCACGCAACGCCTGTATGTGCGGGCCACGAAAGAACAGCTCGAACAGATTCGCGAATTGTTAGTAAAGATGGGCGAGACCAACCTGGCAGCCGTCGGCGAAGGAGCGAGAGGTGGGACCCGCGTCCTGCTGTTTTCCGGCGATACCAAAGCGGCCATGGCCGAAATCGAGCGCGTGTGGCCACAGTTGAGCAAATCTCCGTTACGCGTGTTGGGCCAACAAGAGTCGCTCCAGCGTTTCGGCCCGAAAACACTAAGCCCGAAGGAAAAGCAAGATCCGAAGCCGGCGGAACCCAAAACACTGTTGCGGCCGCCAGTCAACGAGCAAAAACTCGACGATGCGTTGAACAAGCAAACCAGCGCGCCGACCAGCGAAGTTCCAATCGAGTTCAAGACGGCCGAACGGGAAGGCAACGAACAGCAGGACGCGCAAGCGAGCGACGAAAAAGTCAAAGATGAAGCCGGTGCACAAAAAGACCCCGAAGTGCCGGCCGCTCCTGACGAACCATCGCCGATCATCGTGGCGCCCGGCGACGACCGAATTACGATCATGTCGGACGACCCGGAAGCCATTGCCCAATTTGAGTCCTTGTTGCGGGCTCTCTCGCCTCCGAGCGGCTCGAAAGGCCGCGAGATCATCGTCTACCCGCTACACAGTGCCAGCAGCACCGTCGTGGCCGAGTTGTTGCAAAAAATGTTTCGCCGCAGCGGGTTCGGCGATTCGTCGAGCGTGATCGTCGAGGCAGACCAGCGGCTCAATGCGATCGTGGTTTACGCCGGACGCAATGACCGCGCGGCGATCGAACGATTGTTGAAAATGCTGGACTCCGACGAAATCCCCGAATCGCTCGCCGCGAATCGACCGCATTTGATTCCGGTCGAGAACACCAGCGCCTCGCGCATCGAGCAAGTGCTCAAGGACATCTACAAAACGCAGCTCACCTCCGGCGGAGTGAAGCAACAGATACCGGTTCCCAGCGGTTCCAGCCGCGAAGTTGCAGCCGTGATCCAACAGATCAATACAGCCTCTGGCGGCCCCTTGATGACGCTGGGAGTCGACGACACGACGAACTCGATCGTAATCATGGCGCCCGGACCTCTGGTCAAAGAAGTCAGCGACCTGGTAGCCCAGTTAGACGAGAACGCGCTACACGACACCTCGCGCGGCGTGAAGATCGTCAAACTCAAGAGCACGAGTGCGATGAGAGTGAAGGAAATCCTGGACACGATCATCAAGGATGCCGTGCGCCGGCGGGCCAGCGGCGGCAGCACCAGTCGGCCTTAACGTGCAGCTTTGCACTACGGATTCGCGGGCCGTGTCTGTTCGGCCTGCAACCCAGCGGACTTATTTTTCGGGTCTTTGCTGGCCCGCAGATACTCTTGAACCGTCAGAATCCCATCGCGATTCAAGTCGTGGCGGTTGAAGTCGTCGACCTCCGCCTTGTGTAGTTTGGGGGAGAATTCGGATAGCGTCAGTTGGCCATCACCGTCCGTGTCGCGCTCGATGAACCACGGCGGCACGCCAGCAGGCAAGGTGGCAAAGAACTTCAAGTCACGACGAATGTCCCGCGGTTGGGCACTCTGCCCGGCATCCGGTTCGGCCTGCGTGTCCCCGGAGCTTGAATTCCCAGCGAGATTGCCTGTTTCCTGGCCCGGCCCCTGGACAATCTGGCCGCTAGCTGGCGTGGCGAGGCGAATGGCGCGACCAGCGCTGAAATTGGCAATGTACTGAGCGAATTCCTCGGCCGTGACTTGACCGTCGTGGTTCAAGTCCGCCAGTCCAGGTTCGCCCCGCATGGCGGGCCACTCGCTGGCCTCGAGTCGGCCATTCTTGTTGACGTCATACTGCCGGACAACGCGCTGAGCGTAGCGTAGTAGTTTAGCGCTAACGGCGGCCGGCGCTGGCGAAGGCGGCGCAAGTGCATGTGCACTTTCGGACCATCCGAGCATCATGGCCAAAAGAATCGCGAATGCTAGCGCGCGGCGCTGGAGCGAGAACTGGCGAAGCGAAACAGCTCGCAGAGCCGCTGCTGGGAGTAACGTGTGTGGTGAGTCTTGTGACAAAACGTGTTATGAGCAAACTACATAGGACAAGTGAATCGATCCATCTCGACCTTAACCCGTGCGAGCACAGGAGTGCTTCCAGCTATTGACATGCAAACATCGCATCAGCTACAGTCTATATGTTCCCAGCGAGGCGGCTTGGAGTCAAGAAGCTCGGCGAACCCCGCACAACGACACACCTACCTACCTCGACCCTACCTACCGGAAGATTGTGCTAGCTCGCTTGCCGTTCCGCGTGCCCCTTTGCGGCCCGGATTGCAGCAAGAGTTTTGAATCGAACGCGGCAATTGAGATTTCATCGCAATTGCGATGAATTTCCAAGCGGTTGATTTGGATTGGTGAGACTTGCCCAGGCCTCTAGTTTCCCTTTAAAGGGGAATCTCCCGGCAAGTGCAACGGCTGAGAGTGTTCGTCCAGTTTTCCCCAGACCCTTTGGATTGCTGTCGATGGTTGCCGGTCAGATCCTACTTCAGAAAGGCCTGCTCGACGAGCGCCAATTGCAATTGGCCC
>JAYVCO010000675.1:0-9521 GCA_043749935.1 Planctomycetia bacterium | reverse complement strand
ACCAGCAGGATCCAAACCAGATTGTTGTTGTTGATCACGGAAGCCTTTTTGTCCGAGGACTTACGGAACGGGTCTTTGTCGTTTTTCATTAATAACACTCTCGGAGGTGGAATTTGCTGTGGCTAGTCCGGGCCCGTAGGGATCCGCAGGGGAAAACTCGTGGCGGGCAGGCGACGTGGAAACCGAGGGCGCCCACGACGGGGCGTTCTAAGGCCCAAAGTGCGTATCTACCCATAGTATGGCGTACATTTTCAAAATACAACGAGCCGTGTGGGGCTGTTTCGACTCCCCAGCAGCGGACGGTTCCCGTTGTGAACGGGGGCCATTTCGCCTTAGAATGCTTTTTTCGCGACCAAAGCCGCTTTTCCAGCCCGATTGCCCGTCCGATAGATCGGCCGGCGCGATTTCTTTTCTGGTCTCGCACCTGCGCCAGGCCAATGATGATAGTTAGCGAACAGCAGGCCCACAGCCAGCATCCCCATACACCCCACTCGTTTAGTACCTTATGACCCAGGAAGTAGTCAACGTGGCGGTGCTTGGTTCGACGGGCAGCATCGGCCGCAACACGCTGGAAGTCATTGCCGCCTCGAATGGTAGCTTGCGCGCCGTTGCACTTTCCGCCCACGCCAGCCTGGACATGCTACTCAAGCAGGCGCAGGCGATCACGCCGCGCTGGGTCGTGGCGTCCGATCGGGCCGCGGCTGCCGCGTTCGATTGGTCGAGCTTGCCGGCAGGTGTCGAGCTGTTAGTGGGGCCTGATGGCTTGGAACGCGTCGCCAGTTGCCCGGATGTGCAAGTCGTGGTCGCGGCAATTGTCGGTAGCGCCGGATTGCGAGGGACTTGGGCGGCATTGGAAGCCGGCAAGACGGTTGCGCTTGCGAACAAAGAAACCATGGTGCTGGCCGGGCCGCTCGTGACTCAGCTAGCCCAGCGCCGCGGCGCGCGCATCGTGCCAGTCGATAGCGAGCATAGCGCCGTATTCCAGGCCTTGCAGGCCGGCAAGCGCGAGGAAGTGCGTCGCATCATTTTGACCGCCAGTGGTGGCCCTTTTCGCAATCACACCGCCGAACAACTGGCCGAGGTGACAATCGAAGACGCGCTGCGCCATCCGACTTGGACCATGGGTCCGAAGATAACGGTGGATTCGGCCACGATGATGAACAAGGCGCTCGAGATCATCGAAGCCCGTTGGCTGTTCGACTTGCGCCCCGAGCAGATCGACGTCGTGGTTCACCCCCAATCGATCGTACATTCGCTGGTGGAATTCGTCGACGGATCGGTGGTGGCGCAGCTCAGTTCGCCCGACATGAAGCTGCCGATTCAGTATGCACTCACGTATCCGCAGCGCACTACAGGAATCGCGGCGCGTTTGGATTTCAGCGAGCGGATGCGTTTGGATTTCGAGCCACCCGACCAGGATCGCTTTCCGGCGTTGGCGTTGGGGCTGGAGGTGGCGCGGGCTGGGGGCACGGCCGGCGCCGTATTGAACGCGGCTAACGAGGCCGCGGTCGCCGAATTTCTCTCCGGTAAGCTACGCTTTATCGATATCGTGCCCAGTTGCCGGGCCGTTTTAGATCAACACGAATTCGACCCCAGTCCGTCGCTCGAGCAGTTGTTCGAGATCGACGCCTGGGCTCGTCAGGAGGTGGTACGTTGGGCCTGTATTTAATGGCGGTTACGTGGAATTTGCAGTTACTGCTCGTGATCCTGGAAGTCGCTTTCGGGTTGGGCATGGTGATTTTCATCCACGAGCTGGGCCACTTCGCCGTGGCCAAGTGGTGTGGCGTGAAGTGCGAAAAGTTCTACCTGGGCTTCGACATCTATGGCCTGAAACTGGCCAAGTTCCAATGGGGTGAAACCGAATACGGCATCGGAATCCTGCCATTGGGCGGCTACGTGAAGATGCTGGGCCAGGACGACAATCCGAACCGCGCCGCCCAAGAGCGGGAGCGTTCGCTGCTGCATCCGGCCGGCGGCGGTGGGTTCGAGTCCGCGGCCGACTTCTCGCCCGAGCCGGGCGGCCTCGATCCGCGCAGTTACATGGCCAAGAGCGTGCCGCAGCGGATGGCGATCATCTCGGCCGGCGTCATCATGAATGTGATTTTTGCCTTCGTGATGGCCACCGCGGCTTATCTGATTGGCGTCCGCGACGTGGCCTGTGGCATTTCCGCGGTCCTGCCGGGCTCAGCGGCTTGGAAGGCAGACTTGCAGCCGGGCGATGAGTTTTTGCAAATAGATGACTCAGGGTCGCGGCCCTTGCGGTTTCGCGATCTGATGACCGCCGTGACCTTGGGAGACATTCAACGTGGTGTCGATTTTGAGATCAAACGCCAGGGGGTGGAGAAGCCGTTTCGGGTGAGCGTGAAGCCGGCGCCCGATAAGCTACGGATGCGGCCCACCATCGGCGTTGCGCCACCGCGGACTACGCAGCTATCGGACCAAAAGCCCGTGATCGATGGAACACCGGCGGCCGCGGTCGATGCGTTCGAGCCCGGAGATACGATTGTCTCGATTGGCGACGCCAAGATTCACAGCTATGCCGATCAACTCAAGGAATTGACGCGTCACCCGGGCGAGACTCTGCAGTTCGGCATCGAACGCGCTGAAAAAGACTCGCCCCAAGGCGAGGAAAAGATCGTCAAGCACGTCGACATCGAAGTTCCGCCGCGGCCCATGCGGACATTGGGACTGGTAATGAAAATGGGCAAAATCACGGCCGTGCAGGCGCAGTCTCCGGCTGCCGAGGCCGATCTGCGGCCCGACGACTTCATTGTCAGCATTGACGGCCAGCCGCCGGCCGACCCGCTCCGCCTGCCCGAACTGTTGCGCCGGCGAGCCGGTGAAACGGTTACCGTGGCGATCACGCGCAAAATTCCGGCGGGCCAGGACGAGAAGCTTGAGAAGCAGATCACGCTGCGCGATCCGGCCTGGCCGGAAGAGTCCAGTGAGCCGGGTATTCAGGTCTCGGTGCCCGCTCTGGGAATTGCCTACAAGATCTTGAACATCGTCCATCAAACGGAAAAGGAGAGTCCGGCTGCCGAGGCGACTCTACTGGACGGCGACAAGCCGGCCGCTGTGCCCCGCTTTGCCGCCAGTGACGAAGTCGTCAAGGCCGAAATCATTCTGCCGAAGAAGGCCACAGTCGACGAGGACAAAGTCGAAGTGGCGGTGCCCAAATCTCCAGAGCCCCTCGAGTTTAGCGCCGAGAGCCCCAACTGGGCGTTTTTCATGAACCAGGTGCAATGGCTTCCGGAAGGGGCGAAGATCAAGCTGACTCTCAAGGATGGCCGTACCGCCACGCTCGAACTGACTGACGCCAGCGACTGGTTTGTCGTCGATCGAGGATTGATCAATGGCATGCAAATTACAACGGCGCGGGCCACCTCGCTCAGCGAAGCAATGACCATGGGTTGGCAAGAGACCAAGGATGCCGTGCTGCAAGTCTATTCGTTCCTGCGGAGAATCGGCACGCAGATATCTCCCTTCTTGCTAGGCGGGCCCAAGACGATCGCCGAAGCGGCCGGCGACGCGGCCTATCAGGGTGTGGCCCAACTCCTGGTTTTTCTCACGATGCTCAGCGCGAATCTGGCGGTCATCAATTTTCTGCCGATTCCGCTGCTAGATGGTGGCCACATGGTGTTTCTGATCCTCGAAGGAATTCTGCGCCGGCCGGTGAGCGAAAAAGTCGTGGTGGCGTTCCACTATGTCGGATTCGCGTTCATTATCAGCCTGATGATGTTCGTGCTGGGACTCGATTTCGGTGTCATCCCGCGAGTTTGATCACCGGAGCACGCCACGCCTAAGCACTGCGACTGCTAGCACCAGCGAGCCGGTATTGCTCGTCGAGCAGGCAAACGGTAGCATTCCGTCCCCTGAATAGTTGGGCTTCGAGCGATTGCATCCTTCTTGCACGGAAAGGATTCCGAAACATGCCGACGAGCTTGGCGGCATTAGCCCGACTGGTCAATGGGGACGTCGTGGGCGACCCCAACGTGGAGATCGCCGGCGCCGCCGTATTGCTCGACGCCGCGGCGGGCGATATCACGCTGGTCGATCGCAATGAAAAAGCGGACCGGCTGGCGGCGACGCAAGCCCAGGCGGCGGTCGTGCCTCGCAACTTTCCCACCGAGACGATGACGATGCCGGCCATCGTGGTCGATGACGTCCATCGCGCGTTCACTCTGATAGTCACGCACTTTCGGCCTCCCCGCCCGCGCCGCCGCACGGGCATTAGCCCTGGCGCCACCATTCATCCGAGCGCCAAGCTGGGGGATGATGTCGATGTCTGTCCGGGCGCCACGATCAGCATGGATGTGGAAATCGGCGCCGGCTCGACCATTCACGCCGGGGCGCGGATCATGGCCGGCTGCAAGCTGGGCGAAGGCGTCAGCGTCTATGCCAATGCCGTGCTGTACGAAAACACCATCGTCGGACCACGCTCGATCATTCACGCCAATGTCGTGTTGGGCTGTCACGGGTTTGGCTATCGATATTTCGAAGGCAGCCATCTGCCAGCCGCACAGTTGGGCAATGTGCAGGTCGGCTGCGATTGCGAGATCGGCGCCGGCTCGACGATCGATCGGGGCACCTACGGTCCGACGGTGATTGGCGATGGCACGAAGATCGACAACTTGGTGATGATCGCCCACAACTGCCGGATCGGCAAACACAACATGATCTGCTCGCAAGTCGGCGTGGCCGGCAGCACGACCACGGGCGACTACGTCGTCATGGCCGGCCAGGTGGGCGTGAAGGATCACATTCGCATTGGCGATGGCGCCATTCTGGGCGCCAAGGCCGGAGTCAGCCACGACGTGCCCGCCGGCGCGCACGTGTTCGGCGTTCCGGCGATTGCCGAGCGCGACCAGAAAATCCAATTCGCCGCGATCTCGAAATTGCCCGAAATGCGTCGCCAACTGAAGGCACTTCAGCAAGCGGTCGACGAGCTGACGCGAGATCCCTCCGGATCCGGACATCAGGCGGCCTGAAATACGTCGGGGAGCACACGACCCGTGAATCCTGCCGCTACGTCGCTCGATCGCCCGTCGCCCATGGTGGCTCCCTTGGCCTCGCCTGTCGAACCGCGGCGCGTGGGGCTGATTGCCGGGTGGGGACGCTATCCGATCGTTGTCGCCAAGGCGCTCGCGCGCGAAGGGGCCCAAGTTTATTGCCTGGGCATCAAGGATCATGCCGATCCGGCGCTCCGCGAGATCTGCCACGATTTCGAGTGGGTCGGGCTGGGAAAAGTCGGCCAGGTGATCCGCTCCTTTCGCCGCCACGGCGTGGTGCATGTGACGATGGCCGGCAAAGTCCACAAGGTATTGCTCTATCGCCGCTGGGCCTGGTTTCATCACCTGCCCGATTGGCACGGGTTGCGAACTTTCTATCCTCATTTCATCGCCCGGCGAAAAAACTTGCAGGACGATAGCCTGCTGAACTCGATTGTCGAATCCTTCCAAGCCGCCGGCATCACGATGAAGCCGGCTACCGATTATGTTCCGGAGCTGCTCGTGAAGCTGGCCTGTTTGACCGCGCGGCAGCCCTCGACCGCGGAACGCAAGGATATCGAATTCGGCTGGCACCTGGCCAAGGAAATGGGCCGGCTCGACGTGGGCCAGAGCGTGGCGGTGAAAGACCGCTCGCCGCTGGCGATCGAAGCCGTCGAGGGGACCGACGAGTGCATCCGCCGCGCCGGCTCGCTTTGCAAATCGGGTGGCTTTACGATAGTCAAAGTTGCCAAGCCGCAACAGGACATGCGGTTCGACGTGCCCACCATCGGCCTGGGCACGCTCGAAACCATGGTCGCCGCCGGCGGAAAAGTGTTGGCCGTCGAAGCCGGACGGACCATCATCATCGACCAGGATCAAGTCGTCGAATTCGCCAATCGAAACAAGCTAGTCATCGTCGCGCTCGACGGCAGCTTTCTTTAGGGATCCGGACTGAGCGGCGAATCGGCTTCGGTGTTCCCTCTCCCTTTGGGAGAGGGTTAGGGTGAGGGTCGTCGACTTTAAGCCAAGGCAACTCATCTCAGATGCGCCCTCACCCCAGCCCTCTCCCGCAAGCGGGCGAGGGGGCAAGAAGCACCCCGCGCAACCCTCGCTAGAAGCCCCTATTGACGCCTCAGACGGATTGTCATAGGATCTGCCTCAGACAAAACATCTGAACCCGTTTTCGAGCGGCGAATGGCTTCTGATCGAATGCACCTGACCGACGCGGAGTTTGCGGTGCTGGAGCCGCTTTGGCGGCTTGGCCCGCAAACGATTCGTCAGCTCACGGCCGTGGTGTATCCCGGTCAGTCGGTTTCGGACTATGCCACCGTTCAGAAACTGCTCGAACGCCTGGAGGGCAAGCGCTGTGTGAGCCGCGACCGAGCGGGCCTGGCCCATGTGTTTCGCGCGGCGGTCGCGCGCGAAGACGTGATCGACGAGCAATTGAAGCAAATTGCCGATCGGCTGTGCGATGGCTCGCTAGTGCCGGTCCTCAATCAATTGGTCCGGCGGGTCTCCTTGTCGAAGAAAGACCGCGAGCAACTGCGCAAGCTGATCGAATCGAGTGAGCCTTCGCGCCGAAAGGAACAGTCATGAACACATGGCTGGAAATCGGCTGCTCGAATGCCCTGGTGGCGACCGCTTTGGCGATTGGCGTGTGGGCCTTTACGCGAGTTGTTCGCCGCGCCGAGCTGGCGCTCGTGCTTTGGCTGATGGTATTGGCAAAGCTGCTGATGCCGCCGCTGGTGAGCGTTCCTTGGGAAAGCGTCAGGATGGTGGTTTGGGCCGCGCCGATCGATCCGCCCGTCGCACCGGTTGCATTCAGGCAAAGTCTTCCAGACGAGATGATAATTGTGGAGGACGTAGTTCCCGTCGCGGCGAATTGGGAACCCGTTCGCTCCGTAATCGTGGAAAGCGAAGTACGGTTCAAGAAAATCCCGGTCGAGGCCGCCGCATGGCCATGGATTCCAATTCTCGGCCGGATATGGCTCGCCGGATCGGCGATCTGGTTCGTCTTGGCAGCCATACGAATGGTTCGCTTTAGCCGTGCCTTGCGACATGCCGAAGCGGCTGGACCGGAACTGCAAGACGAGGTCCAGATTCTGGCTAATCGTTTGATGCTGCGACGCGTGCCGTTAGTACGAATGGTGGGCCGGCCGGTCCCGCCTTTGGTTTGGGCCATGTTTGGCCAGACCACGGTGCTGCTGCCAACGGAACTGATGGACCGTTTGAGCAGCGACGAGCGGACGACGCTCTTGGCGCATGAGCTAACCCATCTCAAGCGGCGCGATCATTGGCTGCGTTGGCTCTCGATGGCGGCCTTGGGGCTGTATTGGTGGCATCCGGTGGCCTGGTGGGCGCGCCGCAACGTCGAGCGGGCACAAGAACATTGTTGCGATGCCCGAGTGGTTGAACTTTTCCCCGCGCTGGCTCGCGCGTATGCCGAGGCCATGCTGGCGACCGTCGATTTCCTGTCCGCGGCCCGCCCCGCGCTCCCCCTGGGAGCCAGCGGGTTTTCTCAAGCACGTCTACTCAAAAGGAGAATGGAAATGGTTTTGGCAGGAAGAGTGTCACGTCGCGTTTCCTGGCCGTTGCGAGTGGCCTTGCTATCACTCGGTCTCGTCGTGCTTCCGCTTTCAATCAGCGCCCTCTGGGCCGATCCGGCGCCGGTCGAAAGTCTGGAACCTGCCCCGCAACTCGCAACCGAGCCGAAGGGTACAGCCACGCCCATATCGATTGCTCGAGTAACTGAAGAGCGCTTGGGAATCGACACAACCGAGCCGAAGGGTACAGTCGCGCCCGTATCGGAAAGATACACACCGAAATTCGCCAGTCCGAGCGGCGTCGAGCAACGACTCGAACGACTGGAAAAGATGCTGGAGGTTTTGACGCACGAACTGCAGGCCAATCGAACAGTCACACAGACAGCGCCTGAGATGGTGCCCGGGGCGACGCGCGCGCTACCAGTCAGACGGCGAGCGGTTGCGATTGACTTTCTTGCACCGGAACTGGATGAAGATGTTTTGGGAAAGGAAACCAGCGAGTCGGTAAGCGTCACCGATGAGGAACTTGACCGCGAGATCGTAGAGATCGTGCGGCAGGCGGCATTAAACATCGAGTTGAGCAGAACGAACTACAATCGTGTCGTGGCGGCCGATCGGCAAGTGGAGGCCGTCAGGAAAGCCTACGAAGCCGAAACAGTCACTCTCGATCAGTTGTTGGAAGCTGTGCGTCGCAAGGCCGAGGCTCGCATCTCGTATCATCGAACAGTTTACGGTCTTTATCACCATTCGGTCGAACGCGATTTTTTATTCGCACGGGCTAATTTGTCCGTTGCCAGCAAAGCGCTCAAAGAATCAAAAGACATCTGGAAAAAAGTCCATCTGCTTTACATGCTCGAGGAGAAAGGCGGAGAGGCTCGCGAGGAGGCTCAAGCCCGAGAACAGTATTTTCAGTTCAAATCGCAAACGCAAGTACTGCTTATCGAATATCAACGAGCCGAGGCGGCCATGAAAGCTGCCGAAAGCCAGAAAAAGAGCTAGGGCCGGTTCATCCACGTCCAACCGTGGCCCCCCTCCTCTAACCCCCGGGCTTTGTTACTATTATCCAGGGTCGTCGACGCTGCTCTTGAATCGCTTGGAGCCGCACCCGCAGCGTTTTCCCTGGAGTTTCTCGTTTTGCAGATCGTCCAATACCCTCATCCGACGTTGCGGCACGTTGCCAAACCGCTCAAGCGGGTCGATAAGGAGTTGCACGCCAGCGTGCGCGAGATGTTCGACCTGATGTACGCGGCCAACGGCGTCGGTTTGGCGGCCAATCAGGTCGATTTGCCCTACCGGCTGTTCATCATCAACTTGCAGGCCGAGGCGGCGGCGGCCGATCAGGAATTCGTGTTCCTGAACCCCGTTCTCACCAGCCGCAAGGGGAACGCCGAGGGTGAAGAAGGCTGCTTGAGCCTGCCCGGCCTCTATGCGGACGTGAAGCGGCCCGAGCGCGTCGTGCTCAATGCCTACAACCTGGCCGGCCAGGAAGTGACGATGGAATTGGACGGCCTGTTCGCCCGGGCCGTGCAGCACGAGATCGACCATCTAGACGGCATTTTGTTCATCGACCGCCTAAGCCAAACCGGCGACATCGCCGTCAAAGAGGCCCTGCTCGAGTTCGAAGAACAATTCGCCGGCCACAGGCAGAGAGGCGAGATACCGGATGATGAAACAATTGCAAAACGCTTGGCGGAGTTGGAAAAACTTAGGACATAGAGTAGGGGTTGGGGATTAGGGGTTAGGGATTAGTCGCGAGGCGATGGCCAGAGCGTCTTGGACCTGTGCTCCACCCTCGCGATATAAAGCTAACTTTCCTGGCCGAACAGCCGCTCCCTGTCTTCGTTCCCTAATCCCCAACCCCTAATCCCCAACCCCTACTATGAACCTCATCATCATGGGGACCGGACCATTCGCGGTGCCGACGCTAATGCGGCTCTATGAATCGGGTCATTCAGTGTTGGCTTTGGTGACGCGGCCGCCGCGGCCGATG
>JAYVCO010000674.1:0-6140 GCA_043749935.1 Planctomycetia bacterium | reverse complement strand
CCACCGGTGTGGGCCATTGAGCGCAGAATCGTGAACTTGTCGGCGATTTGGGCCTGCCGCGGCAACAACTCGGAAATCTGCAACCCGGGCACGCGCGTCGAAATTGGCTGGTAGGGTCCTCGATATTCGCTACTGGCCGATGGCTTGGGGTCGTACGTTTCCAGGTGACTGGCTCCGCCCCGCAGCCAGACCAAGATCAAAGCGGTCCGCTCACTCTTGGCCGCTCCGGCCTGAGCTTGCAACCGCAGCAAGTCCGGTAAACCCAGGCTCCCCATTCCGGCCAAGCCGAAACGCAAGAACTCACGCCGGCTGGGCCGAAGAGAGCCAGGATCCGAGGAGCAGATGGGCAGCATGGCGAGCCTTGTGGGAGGGAAATCGCTACCGGCGAAGAAAACCATCGAGCAGCCATGCCATTATGATGTCCAAGCGACTGGCTGCAAACACCTTTCGTGAAGAAGTCGAGGATAAAAACGCGGGTTTACTATCGAGATGCAGGCCAAAGTTTGCATTCGCCACATCGCTTCGTTAATTTGTTCAATACGCGTCAAAACGAGCGCAACGCTAATCGAGCCTAGGGTCACCAAAACTTCAGGGCACTGAAATGCGACGGCACACCTACCTTTCGCTTCCGTTTGTGGTTGGCTTCGGATGCTTGATCTTGGCGACTTCGGCAACAGGCTTATTTGCGGCCGACGCGCCCGTGCGAATTGACACTGGCATGGTTGCCGGCTCACGAGTAGGGACCGACTCCAAGGTACGCGCGTTCAAAGGCATTCCGTTCGCGGCGCCGCCCGTGGACAAACTTCGTTGGCAGCCGCCGCAGCCCGCGGAACCCTGGCAAGGCATCCGCGAATGCACGCAATTTGGCGCAATCTGTCCGCAAGCCCCTTATCCCGCAGGCTCCGTGTATGCCCAAGCCCCGCAGCCGCAGAGCGAAGATTGCTTGTATCTCAATGTGTGGACGACCGCTGAGAGCGAGGGTGCAAAACAGCCTGTGATGGTTTGGATTCATGGTGGGGCTTTGACGCGAGGTTCGAGCTCGATCGCTTCTTACGAGGGAGAAGCGTTATCGCGCCAGGGCGTGGTCTTGGTGTCGATTAATTACCGGCTCGGTCCGTTTGGCTACTTGGCGCATCCAGCCCTGAGCCACGAATCGAAACACAATTCGTCGGGCAATTACGGCGTGCTCGATCAGATCGCCGCGCTCCAATGGGTGCAGCGCAATATCGGGGCCTTTGGTGGCGACACGAACCGAGTCACGATTTTTGGCGAATCGGCCGGATCGTGGAGCGTGTGCTCGCTGCTGGCGACTCCGTTGACTAAAGGCTTGTTTCAGCGCGCGATCGGCGAAAGCGGTGGCTGTTTTAGCCCGATGCAGTTCTTGCGTGAAGAACGCAACGGTTTTCCACCCGCGGAAAAAATCGGCGAGAGCTTTGCGGCTGTTCTCGGCTGCGACAAGGCGGCCGATCCCTTGGAGGCGATGCGGCAGAAATCGACCGACGAAATCTTGGCCGGCGCCGCGAAACATCCAGCGCAAGCCCGGGCTCGCGCCAATGTCGACGGCTGGATCTTCCCCCAAGAAATCCTGCAAACCTTTGCCGAAGGCAAGCAGCAGCCCGTGCCGGTCATCGTGGGTTCGAATGCTGACGAAGGAACAAGCCTGGCGGGCGGATTCGTTCCGTCCAGCAGGGACGGTTTCCTATCGAGCGTGAAAAACAAATACGGAGATCTGGCCGATCGGTTTCTTCAGGTGTACCCCATGACCAGCGACAGCGACGTGAGAGACGCCTTTTTGCACAGCATGCGCGACGAAATATTTACTTGGGAAATGCGGACCTGGGCTCGGCTGACGGAGAAAGCCAACGCGAAGGCCTACCTTTATTACTTCACGCGGGTGCCGCCGCGACCGGATCAGGAAAAGTACGGCGCTTATCACGCGGCTGAAATTCCATACGTGTTCAACAATCTGGCGAAAACTCCCTGGCCGAATCAGCCCACCGACGTGGCGCTGGCCGCGGCGATGTCGAATTGTTGGGTGCGCTTTGCCGCAACTGGAGACCCCAATGGGGCAAGCTTGCCCTCCTGGGTGGCATATAATCAGCAGCAAGAGCCCTACCTCGAGTTTGGCGAAACAATCAAGCCTGGCAAGGCTTTGCTCAAGCCCGAGTGCGACCTTTACGACGCTTACTTTGCCGCGAAGCGCGGTCAAGGTTCTCGGTAATTCGTTTTCAGCAGCAACATTCTCAAACGCGTCCCCCCCGGACCGCTTGCGGCCCCCTCTTGTTTTCGCGCTTAGAGTAGTGGAAATTGTCCCTGCTGACCTTGTGGGCCGGCCGACCAGCTTTGCAATGCTGGAGTGGATGGTTCGACTGCGACTAGCAAACCCTCGATTTCACGATATATTTGACCGCTACGAATCGTTGCCGCTGGCAAGTTTCTGCCAGTTCTCGTCCGCAGAGTCCAAGACCGTTTAAGGATTTGATTCCATGTTCTCCGTGCTCGTTTTTGTCCCGTCACAGCCTTTCTCTCTCGGAATTCTCAAGGGTGATATCCACGCCATCGACGAGGAGGAGGATTTGGATGATGTCGAGGAGATTGAAGAGCAGATCGAACCAATCGAACAAATCGACGATTTCGACGAAGATGACTTCGACGACGACTTCGACGACGACTTCGAAGAAGAGCTGGACGACGACGAACTCGGCGGCGAACCTAACGGAGACGACCTCGCGGCCGACGATGACGCCGACCTAGGCGACGAAGAATTCGACGACTAGTTACCCCCCTTTGAGTCGCCGTGCCGGCTGCGAAATCGGCATTCCCGCGATAGATCGCTGCCGATAATTTACGTCCGCCGCTGGCGGACCGCCGGAGTGTCCATTAAACTCGGAAACTCTCGGGCGTTTGCCCTCCGATCGATTCCCGGCCAAACTCTTGCTTCGTTCGCAAGGAAAGCCACGCGTGTGGACCGGGCTCGATGGCACGGGTCCAGATCAGCGGGGCAAGTTAGTGGATTCTTTACCCGCGACGACACTCCAACCGCCGGCTTTCTTGTTCGCCACCTGCCAGGTCGGGGCCGAGCGCGCGCTCAAATCGGAGCTGGCGCGAACGTGGCCTGCTTTTAGTTTCGCTTATTCTCGGCCCGGCTTTCTGACGTTCAAACTTCCGCGCGATCACGGACTGCCGGATGACTTCGATTTGAAATCGGTGTTCGCCCGCGCTTATGGATTCTCGTTGGGCAAGGTATCGGACCTTAGTCTCGACGAGCGGGCCGAAAGTGTTTGGAAGCTCGCGGGAAACCGCGCCTTCGACGCATTGCACGTTTGGCAGCGCGAAATTGCCGCGGTCGGGCATCGCGGTTACGAACCTCAAGTCGCTCCCGCCGCGTGTGAAGCAGAGAACGTCCTGCGCCAGCGTTGGCCTGGCTGCTCACCAAGCCTGCCCGCACCTCACGCGCGAATTGCCGTCGCCGGCCAACTCGTGCTGGACTGCATCTTGGTCGAGCCGGATATGTGGTGGCTTGGCTACCATCGGGCTCTCGACGGCCAGTCCTGCTTGCCAGGCGGGCTCGTTGATATCGCATTGCCCAGCGAAGCGGTGTCGCGAGCGTACCTCAAAATGGAAGAGGCGCTACTGTGGTCAGGCCTGCCGATTCGCAAAGGAGACCGCTTTGCAGAAATCGGCTGCGCACCCGGCGGCGCGGCCCAGGCACTGCTGTCGCGTGGTCTGCATGTGATCGGCATCGACCCGGCGCAAATTGACCCGTGTGTTTTGGCCGATCCGAACTTCACGCACGTTCAAAAGCGAGGTTCGGAGGTTCGTCGGCGCGAATTTCGGGGCGTGTGTTGGCTGGCGGCCGACATGAACGTTGCGCCCGAGTACACTCTCGACACGCTGGAAGCGATCGTCACGCATCCGACCGTGAACATTCGTGGGCTGATCATGACGCTCAAGCTGCCGGATTGGAACCTGGCCGAGCAAATTCCCGCCTATCTCGAGCGAATCCGAAGCTGGGGATACCCAGACGTCCGAGCCAAACAGCTTGCCCACAATCGTCAAGAGATTTGCGTAACGGCACTACGGGGTGACGCAAAGAAAAAGCCGCCTACAAGCTCGCCTCGCGCCCAGCGAGCCGAGTCGAAGCGGCCCAAGCGCTAGCGCAGCACGCCCGAATAGAACTTTTGCCAACCGCCAACAGTTTCCAACAGTAGCGCGCCATCGGGTCCGATCCCCGCACAGCGACCGGTGGTGCGCTGAGAGCCGACTTCAATGGTCAACTCTTGGCCAAGTTGCAAACACAATTCCAAAAATCGCCGCCCAAAAGTGTCCGGCGCCGCAGCCGAGTCTCGCACCGCTAGTTCCAACTGTCGCAAAAGGTCGAGCAGTAGCGATGTGCGATCGTATATCCTCCCGGTTAACTCGCAGAGGCTGGTCGCGCGACTCCGGACGTCGGCCGGAGCGTCGTCGAGCAGGTTGTTGACGTTCAATCCGATGCCGACGACGTGCTGTCCGCTGGGCAGCACGTCGATGAGAATGCCAGCCACCTTCTTACCTTCGACGAACACGTCGTTTGGCCAGTGCAGTCCGACGCGATGATTGTCGAGCAACGGCCGGATTGTGTCGGCAATCGCCACACCAACGGCCAGCGATCGCTCTGGCAAGGGCTGTCGCGAGAGGTTCCAATCGGCTGGATCGAAGACCAGGCTGAACGCCACATTCCCTCGACCCGTCCACCAGCGATTGTTCCCGCGACCTCGTCCGGCCGTTTGCTCCTCGGCGACAACCAACAAGGGCAGGGCAGGGAGGTTACCGGCACGAGCCAGCTCCAGGGCCCGGTCCTGCGTAGAAGTGATGACCTCGTAATACTCGATGTCGGCCACCGAATCGCTCTCGGCAAGCCGTTCTCGGTCAAAGCGGTCGGTTACGGTCGGCGTCATCTGCTAGCAACTCGATCGGGGCGTTCAAGAGCCATGCATGCTAACAAACTGGCTGTGAGGTGACCATTGCGCTGCAAGCGTCGAAGCAAAGCGCTTGGTTGGGCTTGACGCTCTGGATCGGCCTTGATATTGAACACGGCCTTAAAAAATTCTCTGAGAATTCCCATCTCTCGCACTCGGTTCCGAGCTTGAAGGCAATCATTCCGATTTACGTCTGTTGGTTGCGCGGCCTCGTAGCGGCCCTGTGCCTGTCGGCAGGTTTGCCTGCATTGGCTCAGCGTGTTCAATTCCCGACGATGGTCGAGGAAGGTGGCAATGCGACTTCGCCGCCGCTAAGCCCAATCACGCCACCACCTTCGTTCACTCCGGCTCCGACGTTTTCTCCTGCGCCAACCACGGGCGGAACTTTCGCCCCACCGCCGGCTTCGGGCACCTTCGATCCCTACGCGGCTCCGCTAGCACAACCAGCGGCGCCGTATTCTCCGTACGGATCGCCCGCTCCCTATTATTCACCCACAGCCCCTTCGCCCTACTCGCCGACACCCCAGGCGCTCTATCCCGACGGCGTGCAATTGCCGCAGGTATTTCCGCCGGGCGTACCTTCCTTTGGGCAGCCGATGCGATTCTTGCAAGAAATTCGCGGACGCTACACCTGGCTTTCGGACCACGGATCCAACAGCCTCGGCGTCAACGATATCGAGACATCGGCCACGTTTGCCATTCCGTTTTTTCGCGCCAGCGCCCCGCTGTTGGTGACACCCGGATTCGGTATCCATTTTTTTCAAGGACCGATCACGACTCTCACGCAACCGGCCGACTTGCCGCCGAGCACTTATGAAGGTTTCGTCGATGGCGCCTGGCACCCGCAGGTGACCCCGTGGCTGGGAGCAAACTTAGGCGTGCGCGTCGGTGCATACACTGATTTCAATACTTTCAACACCCACAGCATCCGCATCATGGGCCGCGGGTTGGGGATCGTTACTTTCACGCCCACGTTGCAATTCGCCGCGGGCGTGGTCTACATCGACCGCAACCTGATTAAACTCTTTCCGGCCGGCGGTATCATCTGGATGCCCAATCCGGACGCTCGCTACGAGATTCTGTTTCCGAATCCCAAGCTGGCGCATCGCTGGCGCACGCTCGGCACGACCGACGTTTGGTTCTATGCCAGCGGCGAGTACGGCGGTGGCGCGTGGACCGTCC
>JAYVCO010000673.1:0-2488 GCA_043749935.1 Planctomycetia bacterium | reverse complement strand
AATCAAAACGGATTGTTCGCTCATGGATTGGCTGCTGCAATTTCCAAGGAAAGCTTTTGGGTTTGTTCACATCAAGGATTATCATGACGCAACGATTGCTCCAAGCAAAGAGGCCAATCGAATGCCCGTGGCGCAACCTTTCTCGCAATCCGCTTCCAAAACCCTGGATCCCTCCCAATGATTCTTGCGAAAGTTCCAACGTGGCTCCTATCGGCTGTCCTCTCGCAACTACTGCTTGCTAGCGATGGCCTCGCGGAGCCCTGGACTATCGAAGTTCGCGAAACTGCCGGCATTCAGCGGTTCAGCTATCCTCTGACGGCCCGGTTTCAGATGGCCAAGAAGCCCGACGCCGGCGGCGGCTTTCTGCTTCGCGACGGCGATCGGCAGGTCAGTGCTCAGTTCAGTCTGATCGAAGACGCGACCGCCGAAAAACCTGCCCTGTGGGAAGTCGATTTTGGCCTCGACATGTTGCCTCTTGAGACTCGCACGCTGCGCCTTGACCATAGTAAGGAGATTCAGTCCGAGGAACGCGCCGGCCGCGGTCTCAAACTCGAGCGCGGTCAAAACAAAATTCGAGTCAAGCATCCCAGTCTGGAATTCGTCGTCAACGAAGACTTTAAAGGTCTATTCGATGCCATTCGCATCAACGGTGAAGACTGGCTTGAAGGAACCTCTCGGGGTCTTGTGGTGGACTTGAGGGACGGCAGCCGCAGGCTGCTCGCGGTGGCTCCTGATTCTGGAATGAATCGAGGTGTGCAAGTCGTCAAATCGGGCCCGTTGGCCGTCAGGCTTCGATTCTTGAATCACGAGCAACTGGCTGGAGGCAAGTCGTTGCGCTCGACAGTGCAGCTCGATTTTCCGTTGGGAAAGAGTTGGGCTAAGATCGATTGGATGGTCGATGACGAGGGCGACCTTGTCGAAAGACTTGGCGCCGAATTGCGACTGCGCCTCGAACAAAATGCGAAGCAGCCGATCATGGGCGACTTCGGCGCCAATGGATGGACCTATGCTGCGTTACGTCCCGACGAGTCGATCGTATTTCAAGCTGGTCTGAAAAAGGTAGACCCGATGGAAAGCACGTGGCGAGTCGATCGCGAGCGGGACGGCCAAACCGCGGCTTACGCCCTGCCATCGTTGGCGAACGCCAGCCCGCCGGTGCAAGGTTGGGCCCATTTGATGGATCGCCAGCGTTGCACGGCGATTGCCGTCGACCGTTTCGCGGACAATTCACAAGATACGATTCGCCTTTTCGCCAGTGGCCAGATCGCCTTGCAACGCAAATTTGGCGCGACATTGCCGGGCACGACAAAAAAACGATTCACCTTCTGGCTGCACCTTGTGAACTTTCCTCCGCAACTCGGCGCTGCCACGAGTCCCCAGTCGATGCAAACGCCCCCCGAGGTGTCCGTTAGCCCCTCTGGGAATTGAAGATCGACAACCCGATCGCTCTTAACGAAGCGGCTTGATCCGACAGCATTAGCTCTGAGGAGGCTTTTACGCTCGTTTTTTATCCGCTACCATAGCGCAGTATGAACATTGAAAGCGCCCGTCGAGTCATGGAAACGGACAACTTCGAGACAGCCAACCAGTATCTGCGGTTTGGCTGGAGCTTGATCAATCAATACAGCGTGGAGGCCACTGCGGAGCTGCCGGCAAGAGTTAAATTCGTGCTGGCCTCGGTGAAGAAATTGGAGGATACTCGGCAAATTGCGATCGTGGATGACCCGGCCGAATTGAACCAATACTTGAATCTCGGCTGGAAGCTGGTCGACAAGCACGTGACCTGCGAACTGCCCGACCGCCGACACGAGACGATCCATTTTGTCGTGGCCTGGCAAAGCGAGGAACCGCCGCTGCTGCCCGGCACGGCCCCGGCCATTCCAAAGACTTTCAATACGGCGCCGCCCGCCGGCGAGGAAGAGGCGTGAACATGCGCGGGCTCGCCGGAACAGCAACAATCGTAACTCTCCAATCTCCACCATGAGCGACTTCCTGATGCCACGCAAATCGACGCGACGTGAAATACTCAGCCACTCGATCACCGCCGCCGGTGCCGCAGCCATGCTTGCACAAACCAATTCAACCGTCGCCGCCGAGGCCTCGTCGACCCGCGAGCCCTTCGGGTATTGCCTCAATACCAGCACCATCCGCGGACAGAAACTGCCGCTAGTGAAGGAAATCGAAATCGCCGCTCGGGCGGGCTACAAGGGAATCGAACCTTGGGTTGCCGAGATCGATCAGCACGTCAAGTCCGGCGGCACGCTGGCGGATCTGCGAAAGCAAATTGCCGATTTGGGTCTATCGGTTGAAAGCGTGATCGGTTTTGCCGAATGGGTAGTGGACGACGACGCCCGCCGGACCAAGGGCCTGGCCGAAGCCAAACGGATCATGGACCTCACCGCCGAGATGGGCGGCAAGCGCCTTGCCGCGCCGCCGGCGGGCATCTCTGAAAAAGACCACCTCGATCTGCCCACGATCGCCAAACGTT
>JAYVCO010000672.1:0-6833 GCA_043749935.1 Planctomycetia bacterium | reverse complement strand
CGGGAGCCAGAGCCGTTTCCGAATCGCAAGGCCGAGGCTTCGACGTGCGACAGGGCACGGCCGAGCAGTGCCACCTGCACGAAGTCGCTGACGTCGCGCTGCTGGTGGACGTGATCGAACACATGCCGAATCCTGAAACGGAATTGAAAGCCATCTTTCAGATGCTTCGGCCGGGTGGAACCCTGGCCGTGTTCACCGGAATGGCGGACGCCGCGGCCCCTAGTTTGGCAGGTCGGTTGTGGTATTATTTACATTGCGTCGGCCACGTAACGGTGTTTAGTCGCAAAGCTTTATGCGAATTGCTCGAGCGTGTCGGCCTCGTCCATGTCGAGGTGCTTCGCGTGGAACATCAAGGAGCAGTGGGAGTGCAAAAATGGCTCGCGCGAATTGCCGGAAACGCGGCACGCGTCTTGCTGGGACGCCCGGCCGCCCCGATGCACTTCTATCGTGACCATCAACTCGTTTTGGCCACCAGGCCGCGTTGATCCGCCGGTCGAAACCGGGTTTATTCATTGACGTGACACGATCTTCGGCAGAGTAGTGGAGGAACTTCCTTGAGACTTTTGATTACAGGCGGACGCGGAACTGTCGGTTCGGTGTTGGCCCACGAACTTACCGCCCGTGGACACGAGGTCGTTACTTGTGATTTGAGTCACGGCACCGACGAAATTGGCTTCAGCCTGCGAACGGATGTGAAGAAGCCGCACTATGTGCGGTGCGAAGTCGGCGATATTCGCCAGGTGGCGCGCATCTTCGACACGATGGGGCCCTTTGACGTCGTCTACCATTTGGCCGCCGAGTTCGGTCGTTGGAACGGCGAAGACTTTTACGAACAGCTCTGGCGAACCAACGCGGTGGGAACGAAAAACATCCTCCGACTCCAAGAGGAGCGGCGCTTTCGTTTGATTCATTTTTCTTCGTCCGAAGTTTACGGCGACTTCGACGGCGTCATGTCGGAAGACGTGATGGACAAGAACGAAATCAAACAGATGAACGACTACGCTCTGTCGAAGTGGGTCAACGAATGCCAGATTCGCAATTCGGCGACCCAATTCGGCACCGAATCGGTGATCGTACGGTTGTTCAATACGTACGGCCCTGGCGAGTATTACAGCCCTTATCGCTCCGTCAATTGCCGTTTCATGTACTGCGCGTTGACCGGCTTGCCGTGGGTTGTGTTTCGCGGCTATTACCGCAGTTCGACGTTTGTCGAGGACACAGTGCGGACGCTAGCCAACATCGTCAAGGATTTCAAACCGGGCGAAGTCTACAATATCGGCAGCAACCAGTATCACTCGATCGAAGAGCTGTCGAGCCTGATTCTTAAGGTCACCGAGGCCGATCCGAAGCTGGTCGAGTATCGCGATGCCGAGGTGCTTACCACGCGGATCAAGAAGGTTGACAATACCAAGGCGGTGCGAGATCTGGGACATACCGACACCGTGACCTTGGAAGAGGGCGTGCGGCGAACCGTGGCTTGGATGCGTAAAGTTTACGACGTGAAGACCGGGGAATTGATTCGCGGCTAGACCCGGCCACGACGAGACCGTCGGTTGTCTGAAACAAAACTGCGTATGATCCATCTGATTGCCGGCGCTCGGCCGAATTTCGTGAAACTGGCGCCGCTGGTCCGCGCGCTTTCCGCGAATCATCAGCCGTTCGAAATCGTTCATACCGGCCAGCACTATGACGAAGCCCTCTCGGGTAGTTTCTTTCGCGTGCTGGACATTCCCGCCCCGAACATGAACCTGGAGGTCGGCTCGGGTCCGCAAGGAGCGCAAACCGCGAGAATCCTCGAACGCTACGAAGAATTGCTCCTCACTCGCCGGCCACGGGCCGTGGTCGTGTTCGGCGATGTCACGGGCACGCTGGCGTGCGCGTTGGCGGCCGCGAAGCTGCTTGTGCCCGTCGTTCACGTCGAAGCCGGGCTGCGAAGTTTCGATCGGACGATGCCCGAGGAGATCAACCGTATCGTCACCGATAGCCTGTCCGACTTGCTGCTCGTATCCGAACCCGCCGGAGTCGCCAACTTGAAGCGCGAAGGGGTTGCGCCGGAAAAGATCAAGCTGGTCGGCAACATTATGATCGATAGCTTGAAGCATGTTCTGCCGCAAGCGTTGGATCGACGGACACACGAACAGCTTGGCCTCCGCGCGGGCGAATACGCACTGCTGACAATGCACCGGCCGTCGAATGTGGATGTTCCCGAGTCGCTCGCGCGCCTGATGCACGTGTTCTCCGAGATTGCCCGCGAGTTGCCGATTGTCTTTCCTGTTCACCCGCGCACGCGCGCTCGACTTGCGGCGGCCGGCGTTGAACCGTCGTCAGATCCCTCAAGCTCCTCCGGATTACTGCTGATCGATTCGGTGGACTATTTAGGCTCGTTATGCCTGCAAAAACATGCCCGGGTCGTGTTCACTGACTCGGGCGGAATGCAGGAGGAGACGACCACGCTAGGTGTGCCCTGCATAACCTTGCGAGATTGCACCGAGCGGCCGATTACGGTTGAACAAGGCACGTCGACCCTCGTGGGCAATGACCCTGGCAAGATCCGCCAGGCATACGCGGACGTCGTGGCAGGGCGTTATCGAGCAGGCCGCGCGATTTCGATGTGGGATGGCCAGGCTGCGCCGCGGATCGTCGAGCACCTCTCGGAATTCTTGAAGAAGCCTTAAAGAGCCAAAGTCATCGTCTTGCTCCTCAATCAAGTTCAGGCGGACTTCTAAATGTGCGGCATAGTAGGCATTTGGAACGTTCGCACAGCACGGCCGGCCGCGGCGGTCTCCGCAATGCTCGACGCCATGCAGCATCGAGGCCCCGACGGGCGCGGCAGCATGGAGTATACGGGCGGAGCTGCTGGCATGGTCCGCCTGGCATTGGTCGACCTCTCGGATCGCGGTCAACAGCCGATGTGGTCGGCGGACCGCCGCGTAGCGATTCTCTACAACGGCGAAATCTATAATTTTCGAACCGAGCGAGATCGCTTGGAGAAGACCGGACATCGGTTTCGCACCACCACGGATACGGAGGTCGTGCTCAATTTGTATTTGGAGCACGGTCTCGATTTCTACAAATCGCTGCGTGGAATGTTCGCGCTTGCCATCTTCGATTGGCGACAGACGGCACCAGGCGGCTTGCCGGTGATGGTCCTGAGCCGCGGCCCGCTAGGGATCAAACCTCTCTATATCGCTCATCCTCATGGGGATCCGCAACAGGTTGTGTTTTCGTCGGAGATCCGCGGTCTGCTGGCATCGGGCCTTGTGCCGGCCGAAGTTTCTTCCACCAGTTTGGCCGAGTATTTGTCTCACGGTTTCGTGTTGCAACCCGATACGATGATTTCCGGCGTTCGCATGCTCGAACCGGGGACGATCGAGCGCTATGCGCCCGGCGAACCGATGTTGCGCAAACGCTACTGGAGCATGCCGCCTTACGCACCGCGCCGCGAAACGCTCGACGAAGCGGCCGATCGTTTGCGGGCTGTCATCAACGAAAGCGTGGCCTTGCACGCCATGGCCGACGCGCCGATTGGTGCTTTTCTCAGTGGCGGCGTCGACTCGACCGGCATTGTGGGCCTGATGCGCAGGCATATTTCCGACCTGCGCACCTACACCGTCACGTTTCCCGACTTGCCCGGCGAAGACGAGGTCAAGGAAGCCGTCGCTACGGCCCAGGTTTATGACTGCCGCCACACGGTTGTGGAGGTGACCTCGCGAGAAGTTCGCGACGTCATTGCTCGATTTGCCGGTGATTTGGATCAGCCCTCCGCCGACGGGCTGAATACGTGGCTGATTTCCAGGGCCGCGGCCCGCGATGTTAAAGGCGTGCTTTCCGGCGTGGGCGGCGACGAATGGTTCGCTGGATATCCGGTCACTCGACGCATGTCTCGATACGAATCGACGCTGTCGGGACACGCGCAGTCCGTTGCCGGGCACATTGCCAATTTCATCGCCCCCGGCGTCCCTCAGGGCCGATTGCGAGATCGGCTCGAGAGCCTGGCGACACGCCGTGGATCGCTGGCCAGGTGGCTGCAAAGCCACACGGTGTTTTCTTACAGTTTATCCCGGCAAATGGCCGGGTTACCGAACAAGGGCATCTCGCAAGAGGAAAGATTTGCCGCGATTCTCAACCAGGATTGCGACGATTGGCGGCACGAGACGGCCGTTGGACTCTCTTGCCTGCTCGACACGCGCGTCTACATGATCGATCAACTCTTGCGCGACTCGGATGCGGCCAGCATGGCGCACTCGTTGGAATTGCGCGTTCCGTTCGTCGACTTGGCACTCGTCGACTTTTCTCGCAGTTGTGCCGACGAGTACAAATTACGGGCCGACGGCGGATCGAGCAATCGTTACTACGGCAGCGGGTCGAAGCGCGTGCTGATCCATGCCTTGCGAGATCTCCTGCCGCTTTCGATCTCTAACCGGCCGAAGAAGGGCTTTTCGTTGCCCTACGAACACTGGATGCGAGGTACCTTGGCACCCATCGTTGAAGATACGTGCAGCCATGAAACGATCGTGCGGCGTGGACTGATCGATCCGCAGATCGTGGCCACCTTACGAAAAAATGCGGCCGCCGGAACTCCGGGAAGTTATTACCCAGGCTTGTGGACCTTGATGATTCTGGAGCTTTGGTGTCGCGCAGTAATCGACAAATACCAACAGCCGGCCGTCTCAGAGTGCACCATCGGAGCGTCGTAGCGTGGCGGTTCCGAAACAACCTGAAACAATTCCGTTGAGCCACGACTCACAAGAAAACCGACCCGCAGGTCCCGTCAGCCTGGGATCATCGGTGAGCGAAAGTTCGCACCCATCGCTTGCCGTGCGTGCGAGCGAGACTACGCGCCAATTGTTCGCGTTCTGTTTTCGGGAACATGTATGGCTGGCATCCATGGCCATTTTCGCTCTGGTATGGACAATCGAGTTGTACGTCGTACAGGCAGCCACGCTCGTGTACCCGAATGAAACGGGGGCACGCTTTGCCTTCTTTGCTCCTAAAATCCGTTTCGTTCTCGATTTGTTGTTCGTTGTATCGATCTCATTCTTGTTCCGCCGTCGTTGGCTGGCGGTGATCGTTTGCGGCGCGTTTTTCGCAAACTTGGGACTGGTGACGTACTTCCAATACTTCCGCCGGCCGCTCTCGCTGCTGACCTTGTTTGCAAACTGGCGGGAAGGTTCGGAAGTCAGCCTGATTGGCCCCGGTCTCTTTTCACAGATGGTGGTGTTCTGGTTATTGCTGGCGCTTGCCATTCAATTAGCCGCGCTCTGGTGTTCGCGCAAGGTTGCCCTGCCCCGACGTTGTGGCTGGCTGGCGGGAGGCGTGCTGGCCATGGGATATGTGGGGCTCTATTCGGTCGCCAACTATTGCGATCCGCTGGACACGATCAAGGTGACGCACGGCGTGGGCCGACTGGGTGAAGTCCGGGGTTATCTCGGTCCCTGGTTTGCAGAGTGGTATTATCTGCGCAATAAAGACATCCTAGAGTCCGCGTTGAAGCGGCGCAAGGTCGTCTACGATCGGCTCACGCCGGTTGAGGCGGCGATTCCGATTCACAAGCACCTCGTGATCTTGCAAGCCGAAAGCCTGGACTACAACGTGCTGGGTTTCCCCGTCAACGGCCAGGCGGTCACTCCATTCTTGAATTCTCTCCGCGATGCGTCCATGTTCTACCGCGTGCAAGCAATTCACAAGAACGGTTCAGCCGATGCGGATTTTGCCGCCCTGAACGCGGTGGCCGGTTCGGACCACACGATCACTTACAAGATTGACGGCTATCCGTACCAAAACACGACGCCCGAATTGCTGGTCGACTGCGGTTACGCCGTTTCCGCATTCCACGGCAACAGCGGCGAGTTTTATGAGCGTCGCAAGGCGTTCGAGAAGATGGGCTTTACCGGGCTCCTATTTCGCGAAGAGTTGGAAGGCCGTTACCAGCTCAAAAGCGATCGCTGGGGCGTCACCGATCGAGAAGTGCTGAACTTGTCGGCACAACTGATGCGGTCCTCGACCGGCCCCACCTGCCATTTCATCATTACGTTGACCACGCATCTGCCGTACACGCTACTGCCCGACGAGCATGAGATTTATCCGCAACCCGGCACGATGGTGGAACGTTACCTCAACAACATGCGGTATCTGGACAACTGCCTGCGCGATTACGTCACGAAGCTCGGTAGCGGCACAACCGTCATGATCTATGCGGACCATCCAACCGAAGATGGAAACCAGGAATTCAAGCCCGATCATGCCTTCGGTCGCAAATTCATCCCTTGCTTCATTTTCGATACCGACCAAGACTTGAGTAAGTTGCAGAAAACACGCGACGATCCCAGGGCCCTTGATGGCACCTGGAATTTGATCGACGTGATCAGTTATCTCCGCGCGCAGGTGGCTGACTCTTGCGAGCGAGCGCCCGCGGCAGAGCCAGCAGCCATCGAGGCCGAGTGAACTCATCAAGCATGTTGCACAGCGAGACCACAGCAACCACACTGTTCCGGCGCTCAGCCCGGCCGATAAGCAACGTCTGGCTGACACCGTGGTATTGATTCCAGCCGCCGGTCGCGTGGCGGAAGGCGTGATGGCACTTTCGAACATTGGCTGCCCCGCCATGGTTCCGGTCGCCGGCAGGCCCGTCATTCATTGGACGCTGAGCTACCTGCGTTCGCTGGGTCTGCGCCGGTTCGTGATTGCCGTTTCGCGGCGCGGGATGTTCGTCGAAGATTTCGTGGAGTGCTCATTTGGTCAGGATTGCGAGATCTCGTTTATCGTTCCTTCGAGCGACGGCGGAGTCGGGCGCACCGTGCTTGAATTGACCGAACAAGCCCGGGGCGAATCGG
>JAYVCO010000671.1:0-3134 GCA_043749935.1 Planctomycetia bacterium | reverse complement strand
GTCATTGGCCGACAACATGAAGTCGAATTGTGAATGGATGCTTGATACGGTGCCGATACCGGTGTTGCCAGCGGCAGGCAGCCGCTCTGAAGCGGTCGTCGAGCCATCGATCGGAGCATTGACGGGTGTCAGGATGAGATTGGCGAAGATTGGGCCGCCATTGTATTGCGCTTGGTACACCGTACCTCCGGGAAAGCTTCCCGTCGCGCTCGCTCCATTGCTGTCGTTGTCCGTCACGGTAATTGCCGCACTTGCAAACGCCTGTGCGTTGCCTATTGGTGCAAACGATAGGACTGACGAACTGAACGTCACGTGAGTCGCAACGTTCGTGGCGTCCACATTGAAGCCAAGGGTGATGCCCGGGTCGCCGTCCATTGTAATTTGGAGGTCTTTGATGGTGCCAAGCAAGGCACCGGTTCCGGGGCTATAGACTTGCACCGCGCCGGGCAAGTTCCACTGGAATTGATCGGTGAATTCGGGAACCGCAACTTGAAAGGAGCCAGAATCACTGCCGTTTTGAAAGTTAAGCTGGACAGTATTTACTAATTCCGCATCGACAGACTTGGCCGCCAAAAGAATTGCCACGGCAATCAACGGAACGGTTAAACCACGCGATAAACAGGTGAGTCGCGTTGCGGTGAAAATCATTAGCCAATGCCTCTACCTTGGTCTAGGAAGCTGCCTCTTCTCGCGGCAGTAAAACTAACTTTGCCTAGAATAGTTAGAATTTCGGGCGCGACAAGTGCTTTTCAGAGTTTTTCTGGGAAAAAATGGACCTGGGTCTGTTTTTCCGCGTATTTCAACAGCTAAATAGTCCGGCGCGATCAACCTAATCATGCAGTTGCCACCTGCGGTTTCACGGGGCTCGGGCTAGCGACGCCAGGGCATTTCTGACCAGGACGGTAGACAATGCCGCCCGAGCGAAGGCGAGCAAGGCCCGTGACGTTGCTTGGCGTGTTTATTTGGGCCAAACGGCCAGAAGTCGTTGGGCCACGGCGATCGTTCCGGGTCAGGCCTGGCATTTGCGCGAAAAAACGGCTGCACAGTTGCCGGGCACGTGCTAGATTCGTCAAATCGCCCAGTGTCGAATCGCGCAGTGTCGTTGCCCGGCAAACGGCACCCACTGTCGAATCGAGAAACACGTCGGTTGCTGAGCAATCCTCTTTGGTTCATGGTGCTTCTGGTCGATGCTGAGACGCGCCGATACCACTTCCGTTCCGGTTCGCTTTCCGCTGGTGGATGCCATGCGAGCCGCGGCGGCAACGCTGATTGCGTGGCACCACTTTGTCGTGTACGCACCACTCTCTTGTTGGGAAGTGCCGGCGCTCGTGCCGCTGCTCGACATGTTGAGCGGCTTCCAGTGGGCGGCTCAAGTGTTCTTCGTCTTGGGCGGTTTTGTGATGGCGAACAGTATGTCGCGCCTCACGTGGGACCATCGGCAAGTCGGGGTGTTCGTTGTCCGCCGCTATTGCCGCTTGGGGCTGCCCTATCTGGCCGCGATCGGATTGGCTCTGTGGGCCTCGAACGTGGGCCGGGGCTGGGTGAATGAGAACGTTGTCGGACCGCCAGCATCGTTCGGTCAAATTCTTGCGCACGTCGTGTTTCTGCAAGACATCTTGGGTTACGAATCCCTATCGGCCGGTTTCTGGTTCGTGTGCATCGACTTTCAATTGGGTTTGATCTATGTCGCCATGTTGTTCTTGGGAGGCGCGCTTGCGCGATTATCCGGCAGTGCCGACGCCGATCGATCGACGTCCGCTCCGATTGCCCTGGGCTGGGCGCTCGCGCTGCCCGCGATGTTTTACTTCAACCTGAATGAAGATTTGGACATGTGGGCCATCTACTTCTTCGGCCAATTCTTCTTGGGCGTGATGGTATATCACGGGCTCAAGAATTCTGGATTGAAGGTTCTGCTGGGACTCTACTTCTTGATGATGGCCGCGGCCCTGGCTTATGACTGGCGGTGGCGGCTGGCCGCGTCCTTGCTGACTGGACTGGCGCTGTTCGGCGGAGGCACGCTGGGCCTGATGGACCGCTGGCCCACGAGTCGGGTCGTCGCGTATCTGGGACGAACTTCGTACAGTTTGTTCTTGGTCCATTTCCCGGTGTTCGTTGTCGTTTCGACTCTCTGGGCGCACTTCGATTGGTCATCTCCCTGGCCCACGGCGATGGGATTGCTCGCGGCCTATGTCGCGAGCCTGATCGTCGCGGATGTTTTCTATCGGGCAATCGAAGCTCCGACGGCGCGACTCGCTCGCAAGCTCTTCGCAAGCGGCAAGGACGCTCGGCGCCAAGACGCCGCGCCGAATGGCGCGCTCATCGGGGGCCGCAACAACTGACGATTCGTCGTTTCAATCGTGGCATTCAAGTGCGAATTGCCGCGTTTCCCGGCGAAGTTACCAGGTAACCGTAACCCCGGTGAAGGGGCCATGGTAGACGAGACTACCCGTGCGAAACACGTCGGTCGTCCCGGTCGGTATGAAGGTGGCGTTTCGGGAGAAGTTGTCCGAGGCCAACGCCAAGCCGTCGAGAATGAGGGCCTGATAGCCAACGCGGCCGACGATCGACGGCGTGAATTGCCAGACCAGCGACCCGGCCACATCGACGCCCAGCGCCACGCGTCCCTTGGTCGCACCGCTGTCGACGGTGGAAGTCGGACCTGCCGCCGGGCCAAACGTATACTGCGTTGCCTGGCTGGCGTGGTTTTGACACAGAATTCCTTTCGCCTCGAAATTCACCCACCCGCGCCGCTCGATGCGAAACTCGAGCGTGCCGCCCGCCTGGAATCCGAACAAACCATTCTGCGTCGAGACGTCGACGGCATTGTTCGTTCCCGCGAGAGCCGGCGAAAGTGACCGCGAGCGAAACTCGAATCGTTCGTGAATGTTGATATATCGGAAGCCGTACAGGCCCGAGGCTTGCATCAGCGAGGGGGGCGTTTCGAGCCGCTGGCGAATGTTCAATTCGGCCGTGTTGAGGTCCGAGATGGTGCGGATCGAGGCGAAGTTGTTGTAGTCGATTCCGACCTGCGCCGGTTGGCCAAAGTGCGACTGCGGCGAAAATAAGTTTCCTAGCGTGCCTTGCGAATTCAAGGTCGAGTTTTGCACGGCCCGGGTCTCATCCCACTTCAAGAG
>JAYVCO010000670.1:0-28485 GCA_043749935.1 Planctomycetia bacterium | reverse complement strand
CTTTCGCGTCGGAGGATCTAAAGCGATTCGTTCATCGCCAGCTCTGTCGCTCGTCATGCCCACGCTTCCTCAACAGGTCGGGAACTGGCCGCCAAGAGTGCGTCGACACGCGCTCAGCCCGGATGTTCGTCCATTCTAGCGCTTTCCATTCTAGCGATTGTCGGCCGACTACTTGGGTGCGTCATCTTTGACCTCATCCTGAAGCGCGCGCAAGCGGGCGAGCATGTTCTTGATGTCGAACAGGCCTCGAATGCTGACATAGACCGTGATCGTGGAATACCACACCAGGCACGCGACGACCACCAGCCACCAGAAATTGGCGATGTTCATAGGCTACTCTCCGGGCTCGAGAGGCGCGCTTTGGGTTTCAGCAACGAACCGATGACCATGGCCAACGCGGCGCAGACGTAAGCGGCAATTCCGGAGTAGTTGGGGCCGATGGTTTCCTTGGCCCAGGTCTTGGTAGCCGGCAGTTGCTCGAGCACCAAAAACGCGATCGGAAACCCCGC
Source organism: Planctomycetia bacterium (assembly GCA_043749935.1). Lineage (GTDB taxonomy): Bacteria > Planctomycetota > Planctomycetia > Pirellulales > PALSA-1355 > PALSA-1355. The sequence goes on along the minus strand of JAYVCO010000670.1, from coordinate 27,976 downwards.
GCCTGCCAAAATCGCCGCGGCGGCGCCCCAACTATTGGCTCGCTTCCAATAACAGCAGGCGATCAGCAGCGTCGACATGCTCGACAAATAGATCGTTCCGGTGATGGTCAGATAGGTCCAGATGTCCCCTTCGAGCGGATACCAAAGCCCATAGACCAGCAAGAAAACGCCGATCAGCGCCACGATCGAGCGGTTCCAGCGCAGCCCACGCCTGTCCGACCATTGGGTTTTGCGAAATGGGGCGAGGATGTCGTTGTAGATCACGCTGGTCCAGGTGAGCATGTACGACGAATCGGTCGACATATCGGCCGCCAACATGGCCGCGATCAACAGCCCCATCAGGCCGACCGGCACCGACGTGCTCAAGAAAGTTGGCATGGCGTTCGCGCTGGTTACGCCTGTCATGGCTTCCGGTAAAGTTGCCAGTGCCGCAATGCCCCAGATTCCCGGAATGACAAATCGACAGACGAAAAAGAAACTCGTGCCGGTGTAGACGCGAAGTCCCGTTCTGGTGTCCTTGGCCGATAGGACCCTCGCAATCGTGGTCTGCCAGGTCAGCACCGCCGACGCGTTGACTAACCCTTGAAATACCACGTATGACCACCCCAGTTCGGAGTTCGCGGCGAATGGATTGAAACCGCCGTCGCCATAATGGCTCTGGACCGTGGAGACCAGGTTGCTCCAGGGAATATCCCAGAGTATCAGCAGCGTGACGGCCAGCAGGCCGACGCTCATCACGACGAATTGCAGAAAGTCGGTCACCAAAACCGAAAGCATGCCGCCAAGAATGGTATAGATGGCAACAGCCACGAGCATCACGGTCATCGCGAGTTTGAGGTACTGATCGTCGAACCCGGTGACCCGCACCAGAAACTCCCCACCGGTGCGCAAAAAGATGCCCATGTTCAACAGTCCGCCCAGCACGATCACCACTCCGCTCCACCAGCGGATGTTCGGACCAAAACGTTTTTCGAACAGTTCGGCAATCGTGATCACGCCCGAATCGCGCAGTGGCTTGATGCAAAACCCGGTGTAGCCGACCAGGAACATCGCCAAGGCTTCGAGAATGCCCGGGACGCTGCCGGCAAAGCCATATTTGTAGCCCAGCTCCGCTGTGTACATGCAGGTGACGATGCCGAACTCGGTCGCCGCCAGCGACGCGATTCCCAGGTACACGTCCATTTCCCGGCCGGCAACCAGAAAATGCTCGACCTTGCCCACGTATTTGCGAACGCTGAGGCCCGCGATCATCGTGGCCAGCAAATACAAGCCGACGATGCTGCCATCAATGGGCCAGGAAAAGTGCGACATGGAGTGAGGAGCCTTGTGCCGAACGCCACGGTAAACTGGGGTCATACTAAGCTCGGCGACCCAGTCGACACAAGCGGTCAAGATCATGGGCTAGAAATAAATGGAAGGCCAGCCAGGTAAATGGCGTCGACAGTTTCGATAGAGTATTCTCATCTACTTATGACCACTCCATTCCAGTCAAAAGTCGCAGTGGTAACGGGCAGTACCCAGGGCTTGGGCGAAGCGGTTGCTCGGCAGTTGATCGACGAAACAATGATCGGCGGGCTGGTCATCTGCGGGCGGAACGCAGACAGCGGACGCCGTCTGGCCGATGAATTCGCCCGGCTCGGCTGCCGCACGGAGTTCGTTCAAGCCGACCTGACCCAGGTCGACGATTGCCGCAAGGTGATCGATGCCGCCCAACGGGCGTTCGACCGGATCGATTATCTGGTCAACTGCGCCGCCACGTCGGAGCGCGGTACGATCCTTGAATCGTCGCCGGAGTTGTTCGATCGGATTGTCGCGCTGAATGTGCGCGCTCCCTTTTTTCTGATGCAGGGAGCACTCCGACTGATGATCGAGAAAGGTCTGCGAGGTTCGATCGTCAATATCCTCAGCATGTCCAGCCACGGCGGGCAACCGTTCCTGACGCCCTATTCAATGTCCAAGGGCGCCCTGGCGACGCTGACCAAAAACGTCGCCAACTCCGTGCTCAAAGATCGCATCCGCGTCAATGGCCTCAACATCGGTTGGATGGACACGCCGGGCGAGACGGCTACCCAGCAACGGTTTCACGGCGCGAGCGCCGATTGGCTCGAAGAAGCGGAACGCGGTCAACCGCTGGGCCGCCTGCTCAAGGCCCCGGAAGTCGCCAAGGTCGTGGCCTTTTTGCTGTCAGACCGATCTGGATTGATGACCGGCTCGATCATCGACTTCGACCAGAACGTTTTGGGCACGCATTCGTAGCACGCGGGCGGGGATATCCAAGATTGGGCCTGATTCGGCCGACCTGACCACGTCCTCCGCGGTCCTTCCAGTGGTTACAAGCGAACTTCTGGCATATACAATGAAGGGCGACCCGCGCGCGAGCCTTCCACACCCCCACCGCAGATCCGAATCCGGCGACCAGGTGTACTCCATGACCCGTTCGGTTTGGCTGATCGCTTTGCCCGCCCTCATGATCTTTGGTCATGGCGCGCTGGCGTTCGCTGAGCCGCCGAGCACAAACCCCGCCGCGGCCGCATTCTTCGAGTCCAAGATCCGGCCCATGCTCGTGGAGCGCTGCTTCAAATGCCACGGTCCCGAGTCGAAGCCCGAGGGCAACTTGCGACTCGATTCGCTCGCCGGACTGTTGGCAGGAGGCGATCTGGGGCCGTCGATCAAACCCGGTAATCCCAAGGAAAGCTTGCTGATCGACGCGGTGAATCACGGCGACGTCGTGCAGATGCCGCCAAAGACCAAACTGCCGGCCGAAGAGATCGCGAACCTTACCGCCTGGGTCGCCGCGGGAGCCGTTTGGCCCGATGCGCCGCCAAGCGCGTCTCGAGTTGTAACGTCTGGCGCATCTTTTCAGATCACGCCCGAGGATCGCAACTTTTGGGCGTTTCGAGCGCCGAGCGATCCCCAACTTCCGAACGTTCGGCAAGCAGACTGGCCGCAGAGCCCGGTAGATTATTTTGTGTTGGCTCCGCTTGAGGCCCGCGGGCTAAAGCCGGCGGCCGCAGCTAATCGTCGCACGCTGCTGCGCCGAGCGACGTTCGATTTGCACGGGCTGCCCCCCAGCCCCGAGGAGGTCGAGTCGTTTCTGGCCGATACATCGAGCGATGCTTTTGCCAAAGTGGTCGATCGCTTGCTCACATCGCCCCGCTATGGCGAACGCTGGGGCCGGCGCTGGCTCGACCTGGCGCGCTATGCCGACAGCAACGGCATGGACGAAAACATGGCGATGGCGCACGCCTGGCGCTATCGCGACTACGTCATCGGCGCGTTCAACAAAGATTTGCCCTACGACCAATTCGTTCGCGAGCAACTGGCCGGCGATCTACTAACTAGCGCTGATCCGGAAACGCGTTTCGAGCGATTGATCGCCACGGGCTTTCTGGTGCTCGGTCCCAAGATGTTGGCAGAGGACGACCCGGTGAAAATGGAGATGGACATCATCGACGAGCAGGTCGATACGATCGGGCGCGCGGTGCTGGGTCTGACGCTGGGATGCGCTCGCTGCCACGATCACAAGTTCGATCCAATTCCGACGGCCGACTATTACTCGCTGGCCGGCATCTTCAAAAGCACGAAATCGATGGAGAACCATAAGGTCGTGGCCATGTGGTCCGAGCGGCCGCTGGCCTCCGACGATGAATTGGCCCGGGTGAACGTCCTTGAAAAACAGATCGCCGACAAGTCGCGAGATCTCAAGCACATTCAAGCTGCGGCGAACGATACCCTGTTGAGCGAGGCGCGCGGCAAGTTCAAGGATTACCTATTGGCGGCGAGCCAATTACGCCAGCAACAGCGAACACTGGCGCAACTTTCCAAGGAACTGAATGCCGGAGTACCAGGCAAAGAGACGATCGTCATCGAGGCCGAAAAGTTCGTACGCGGCAACGTCGCGCGCGATTTCGAGAACTATGGCCGCGAGATCGGCGTGATCTACAACGCCGGCCAACTGCCCAATTTCGCCGAGTACGAGTTTACGCTGCCGGCTGCGGGCACGTATCAACTGGCGCTGCGTTACGCGGCGGCCGAGGCGCGCCCGATCGTGCTGACGCTCGATGATCGTTTACTCAAGAGTGAAGCAGCCGGCGCAACGACTGGGTCGTGGCAGGCGGAAACGCAAACCTGGTCGATCGAAGCCGTCGTGCCGCTTGCTTCGGGACAGCACGTTCTGCGCATCGAGCGTGCCGGGCCAATTCCACATCTCGACAAGCTGGCTCTGTTGCCGGCCAGATTCACCAAAGACCCGATAGTTGGATCGTGGTTGGTTGCCGGCCAAGTGCCAAATACGAACGATTTGCGGCCGGCCTTTCTCGATCAATGGGTCCGTTACCTTGAGCGAACCCAAGACGATGCCAATTCACCGCTCCGCGTTTGGCATGCCTGGCAGCAAGCCGAGGAGCAGGGGACCTCACCAAAAATCGACGAAACGACAAGCTTTGGCGCAGCGCTTTTGAAAGCGCCGCGGCCGATGACGCCCGATGAACTAGCCGCGCGCTACACACACTTGTCGCTTACGGCAGAACGAGCCGCGAACGAACGATCGCCGGCGGACAGGAAAACTCCGTTGGCCGATCCGGTGCAAGAAGCCTTTCGCCAGTTGCTGTTCGACACCGGCGGTCCGTTTGCGTTGCCCAAGGAGCCGGAGAGTTATTACTCGGCCGAAACAAAGGCTTCGCTAGTAAAATTGAAATCGGAGTTGGCGGAGCTCGAAAAAATCAGGCCCGAGTTGCCTCAGGCGCTGGCCGTAGCGGAGCGGAACCCGCAGAACTTGCGTGTGCATATTCGTGGCAGTCACTTGACGCTTGGGGCTGAAACGACGCGCCAATTCCCGCGCATTCTGGCTGGTCAGGTTCAACAACCGATCGGAGAGCAAGCGAGTGGTCGGCTTGAATTGGCCCAGTGGCTCACGCGACCCGACCATCCGTTGACCAGCCGCGTGATGGTGAATCGCATTTGGCAGGGACATTTTGGCGAAGCGTTGGTCCGCTCGCCCGACAATTTTGGCCGGCTCGGCGAACGGCCCGACAATCAACCGCTGCTGGATTGGCTGGCCCATCGATTTGTCGAGTCGGGCTGGTCGATCAAAGCCATGCACCGCCTGGTCATGCTTTCGAGCGCCTATCAAATGAGCACGACCTACGATGCCCTGGCGGCCCAGGTTGATCCGGAAAATCGGCTGTTGTGGCGGATGAATCGGCGCCGTCTGGAAGCCGAGGAAATTCGCGATGCGATTCTCGCCACCAGCGGTCAAGTCGACAACTCGATGGGCGGCACACTCCTAAAATACAAAAACCACACGTACGTCACGAGCACCGGTTCGAGTCACAACGTGAACTACGAAAACACGCGCCGCTCGGTCTACCTGCCGGTGCTGCGCAGCGCCGTGTACGACGTGTTTCAGGCCTTTGATTTCGCCGACCCCAGCACGATGAACGGTAAGCGGCCGACCACGATCGTCGCCCCGCAGGCACTGTTCATGATGAACAGCTCGCTGGTGCTGGGCCAGACGCGAGCCCTGGCCGAACAACTTTTGCACCCGCCGCAGTCCGGAAAGGAATCGAGCGACGATGCGGCGCGCGTCAAGCTCGTTTACTTGCGGGCCTATAGCCGCCCGCCAACCGAACCAGAAACAAATCGGGCATTACAGTTCATCACACGCTATCAATTGGATCTGGCGCAACGAAACGTCGAAGCGGACGAATTGCGACTGCGAGCGTGGCAGGCGCTGTGCCGGGTGATTCTTTCATCGAACGAATTTATTTATCTCGAATAGCTGCCAGGCGTACCAACCGAGAGTTGAAATGAATAGCCACTGGAATGCCTGCGACTGCCCGAAGCCGCTCTCGCGGCGCGAAATGCTGCGCGGGTCGGCGGCCGGCTTCGCTAGTCTCGCCTTGGCCGGTCTGTTGGCTGACGAAGTTGCCGCGGCCGCGGTTGGCAATCCACTGGCGCCCCGTTTGCCCCATTTTCCGGCCAGAGCCAAGCGAATCATTTTTCTGTTCATGCACGGCGGACCATCGCAGGTCGACACGTTCGACTACAAGCCCTTGCTGGCACGCGATCACGGCAAGCCGCTGCCGTTCGCCAAGCCGCGCGTCGTCTCTAGCGAAACTGGCAACTTGCTCCAGTCACCTTGGAAGTTCAATCAACATGGACAGAGCGGCGCTTGGGTGAGCGAATTGTTTCCGCACGTGGCCGGAGCGGTCGACGATCTGTGCATTATCAACTCGATGCACGGCTCGAACAGCCGCCACGGCGGGGCGTTGCTGGAACTTCATACTGGGAGCGATACATTCGTCCGACCTAGCATGGGCTCGTGGATCACTTATGGGCTGGGCACGGAAAACCAGGATCTGCCGGGCTTCATCACGATCTGCCCAACCATGACGCACGGAGCGGAGAACAACTATAGCGCGGCGTTTCTGCCGGCCGTTTATCAGGGAACGGCGCTGGGCAACGCAGGTATTCCTTCCGACCGCGCCACGATTCCGTTTATCGAAAACACGCAAACCTCGCGGGCGAGCCAGCGACTTGAGCTGGATCTGCTGCGCCAGATGGAAACGGAACACCTGGCCGGTAGCGGTCCCGACTCGGCATTGGAAGGGCGGATTGATTCCTTCGAGCTCGCGTTCCGCATGCAGGCCGCCGCGCCGCGTTTGCAAGATATTTCCGACGAGTCGCCGGCGATGCTCAAGCTCTACGGGCTGGACGAACCGGCCACGAAGAATTTTGGCCGCCAGTGCTTGATGGCCCGACGATTCGCCGAAAGTGGCGTGCGATTCGTGCAAGTCAGCCACAGTTACAAATGGGATCAGCACGGCGGATTGAAGAAGGATCACGCCCGTAATGCACTGGAGGTCGACAGGCCGATCGCCGGACTGATCGCTGATTTGAAATCGCGCGGAATGCTCGACGACACGCTGGTTTTATGGGGAGGCGAGTTTGGCCGGACGCCTACGGCGCAGGGAGACGACGGACGCGATCACAACCCGCACGGTTATACGATGTGGCTGGCCGGCGGCGGCGTGAAGCCAGGCATTCAATACGGCCGAACCGATGACTATGGCTACTATTCAGTAGAAAACAAAGTCCATCTGCACGACCTGCACGCCACGATGTTGCACTTGCTGGGTCTCGACCACAAGAAACTCACGTATCGCTACGCGGGCCGCGATTTCCGACTGACCGACGTGCAGGGCGAAATCGTGCGCGACATCCTGGCGTAAGCTTCGAGCACGTTTTTAGCGTCGCCGCTGCTCCGCATGGCGCATGGCCGCCAAATCGGCGATTGCCTGGGCCACTGCCACGTGCGCCCCATCGAGCTGACTGGCCAGATGCCCCAGAAACTCACGTAAGCCGAGATCGATTTTTCGCAGCTCGTTGGGACCTTGGCGCAATTTGAGCTCGAGTTGTTGCCGCACTTGAGCGTACTTGAGCAGCAGAGCGTGCCGCTCCGCGGGCGGAATGCCCTGCGATCGATTGAGCGTGAATTGGCGTTCGATTTGGCTGCGCCAGTTGCAAAGCGTGTTGCTCAATGCCGGTCCCATTCCAGGAATTGCCAGCACGCGGTTGTACTCGACGTCGTAAGCTGTCTCGATCCCGTACGAAGCCAACGTTGCTTGTCGGCCCACGCTGATCCCGTCGATCTTGTAATTGCAGAGAAACTTGCTCTGCAGAAATGCCTTGCGTTGCCGCTCGGCAATGTCGCGACCCAATTTCGAAAACTCGACGTCGTAGCGCGGTCTCAACTTCGTAATCTGATCGCGCACCGCGGACAGCTCCTTGAACGTGGCCGCAAACTGGTCGTCGGCGTGTCGCAACTCCGCTGCCCAGGCATTCTGCAAGTGCTTCAACTGCGAACGACGCAGACGCAATACGCGGCGCCGCCGATTGCGCTCCGGCCGATGCCCGGACGTCAGGAACAATATCAGCCACCACAACACGAACACGATCGAGATTGGCAGAGTGACATAGCCCGCCTCGGGTACCGCCAACATTGCCGCTGTTGAAATCAGGCTGCCGATGGCCACGGTGCGGACCATCGTCGCCAGCGCCTGGGCCGACTCGACGGCCGGAGGCGGCGGCGAGGGCACGACGTGAAATACCGCGTCGGGCACCGGAGGCAATGAATACCCCCGCGGCCGCGGCACGGCGTCGATTGCGCGCCAGAGTGCGACAATCTCGCTCGCGACGTCGAGCATTTCGGGACTCGTGGCCCGAAAAGTGACCGAGAGGAAGAAATTAGGCGCTCCGCCCAGCATCAGCTCGCACCAAGGGCACTTGGGCGTATCGCTGGAAAACTTGTGTCCCCGGTCGCTGCCACACGTTTGCAATTGTTTCACCTGGACCGCCAGTGCCGCGTGCCATTGTTCGGCAGTTGGGCGAGCGTCGGGCAATTCGGAGCCGCGCGAAAAGGCTCGCTCGAACAGCATCGCCAACCGCGGCGCGATCTGCTCTGGCGGCAGCGTCTGTGGCGGAGGAGCCATCTGTAGCCGGTCAGCCTGATCGCTAAATGCATAGCGATATTCCTGAATCGCTTGTTCGATCGGCATGTCGCCACGTCCCAAGAAACGGCCCGCGAAGGGGTGGCGGCCCATGAACAGCAAATGAAAAATAATCAGCGCCAGTCCAAAGCGGTCGTGATTGGCCGTGCGCTGGACTCCGCGAAAGGCATGTCCCTGCAATTCGGGCGGCGTGAATTGCGGCACGCCCACTTCGCACAAGAACAGTCTTCCTTCGGCGCTCACCTGAAAACTATCGCAATCGATGAGAAACACGGTCCCGCGCTGCGACACCAGCACATTGCCTTGGTTGACATCGCCGATCACGCACGATTTCTGGTGGATGGCATCGAACGCGGCCGCGCAGTTCATCGCGGCGTGCAGCAAGAAACTCCAATCCTTGTCGGGATACTCGATTTTTCGCTGCGCGGGGCTGTAGAGCTTATGGATTTCGTCGTGATCGCGCACTCGTGGCAAAACGATGCCGGCCACCTGATCGGCCTTGCCATTGTGCAGCACTTCGAGCGGCCACGAGGCAAACATGGTGAGATCGCGCGCGGCCAGGCCGGCCATCGAGCGCAGCTTCTCGGCCTTTTCCGCATTGATCGCGCGATGGTAGATCTTGGCGACACGCTCGGCATCGCCACCGATTTCGAAGACGGCGCCTTCGCCGCCCGATCCGAGCTCTTTGCCAAGAATGATTGAGCGGCCTTGAGGATCGAAGTAGTGCGCTGTCAACTCGCAACTCGCGTCGCTAGAACCAGGGTCTTGTCATCGTCCGTCCGCTCGGCCAGTTCGGGCGATTCCAGAAAAGTGCGCATCGGCACTGCGAGATCGGCCGGCTGCTGCTTGCGCAACGTTTCGAACATCGGCGCAAAGAACGGTCCGTGCGCCTGCTTCTCCTGAAAATTCAATCCCAACATCTGCAAACCGTCGGTGAACAGCGCCAGCTCGTCGATCGAACCGGAGCACCAGGCGAATTCGAAACACGATTCGAACCGCGCGTCGCTGACAAAGTAAGTCGTGTTGACATACTCGCCCGATTGGGGCCAAAAGATATTTTGATAACGCTCGTCCTGCCAAACGACGATCGCTCCGTCGCCGATTTGGCCAAATGCCGCGCCCGATTGCCCGACAACGGCAAACAACAGCGTGCAGGCCAACTGTCGGATCGGAATCTCGCGCGAATCAGCCTCGGCCGCCAGCGCCTGATGCACCTGCCGCGTCCACCCCAAGGCCTGTTCGGCAAGAATGGTCGGCAAGGCGTCTTGGGTTTGCAATTCGCCTGAGATCACCTCAACGATCCTGTCGCAGGCCAGGCGCGAGCCGATTTCCGAATGCTCGGCGCTACCGGCGCCGTCCGAGCAAGCCAGAATCAACACAGTTTCATTCTTCAACGAGAGTTCGCGGGCCGTGCTGCTATCCTGGCAAGGCTGGCCGGTACGACCGTGCGATGTCCCTTGAACGCTCTGATAGAGAGTCTTCCACATCTGGCGCGCCCTAGACCGAGGCCCAGCCGTCGGGCGCGGTGGGGTTGTTCAATGGCACTTCATCGCCAGGCGTGGATCGCGAGACCGACTGCTGCGAGTTCGAAAGCCATTGAAAGAGGTCGCGAAAGCGCATGCCTTTGAGCTTGAGCGGTTCTCGCGTGGCGATCTGGCCGAGGACGCTGAAGTCGGCGCCTTCGACGCCCACCGCGAAAAACGAAAAGGCCTTGCTCTTTTCGCCTTGCTTCACGCGCTCGGCGGCCGCGCGCCATTCGTCTGTCGGCGCGCCGTCGGTGATCAGGAAGATCCACGGACGATAGAACGCGATGCCGTTGCTGCGGTAAGTCGCCTTGCGATCCGTGACCATTTCGATGGCCCGATTGATCGCCGCGCCCATCGGCGTGTCGGCATTGGGGACAAGCGTGGGAGGCGAAAAACTTTCGGCCGTCGTGAAATCAATCACCGTTTCAACCTGGCCGCCAAAAGTGACGACAGCCACTTCGACCCGCTTTGCCGCCAGACTGTCTGACATCAGCTCTTCTTTATAGACACCCAGGCCGGCGTTCAGCTCCGAGATCCGCTCACCCGACATGGAGCTCGAAACATCCAACAGCAACACGCAAGGAACCCGCGGCTCGGGGTTTTCGGCGAAGCTGTTGGTGCCGAACGGGATTTGTTCGATCATGTTCAATTTCCAGGCGATTTGTCGGCCAGAGTCGAGTTTTTGAATCGGGCCGCGAAGCGAAGCCGTTCAAATCATGATAACGGGGGTTTTTCAGGCGCGATAGCACATAGCCCCCCGAATAGTGTATCGCTCGCGTTGGACAGGTTTCCGCGAAACTGCTATTCTGGACCGCTTATCGCTAGGTCTATGTTTCTTGGCCGTGTGCACATAGGGTGTGGCCGATAGATCGAATGTCGTGCTAAGTCCTTAGAAATCGAGAGTCGACGGCCATGAGAACCCGCCCGCATAGTGCGTTTGTACAACAGCTTAAAGCTCGCCGCTGTCCGAAGTGCAACTCGAAGCTCAGCCCGCAAAAGAAACGCTGCACTCGCTGCCACCAGGTGCTGAAGAATCGTCCCAAGAAGTAGCTTGGCTTCCGTGTCGCTCGTCAGGTATCTCGCGCGTGCGTCCGAGTTGTAACCGACCGGCTACGCGGAAATTCGCCGCAAACAGTTGGCAATCAATTGCTTGCGCGTCGGCAGCGGACGCTCACCTCGGATTGCCCCAAGAAGCTCAACCCCTTATACTTCTTCTGGTTGCGAGTTTTCGACCGTAGCCGCTCTCCTCCCCACCTTGCCAAACGTACGCAATGGCTCATTCCCGGCAGTTTGTTTCGTTAGCTGAGGCGCAGCCTCCGTTTTTTGCCGGTGTGGATGTGGGCGGAACGAATATCAAGGTGGGTGTGGTCGACGATCTGGGGCGCTCGCTGAGTTGGACGAGTATTGCGACCGAGGTCGAGAAAGGCCCGCAGGCCGGGGTGGTTCGGATGCGTCAAGCCCTGGCAGCCGCGATCACTCAGGCGGGATTGAAAGACAACGCAATCTCGCGAATCGGCCTGGGCACGCCCGGTACGATGGATGTTTCCAAGGGCATTCTGCTAAGTCCGGGCAATTTGCCGGGCTGGTGGAATTTTCCGATTCGCGACGCGCTGGGCGACGCGACCGGGTTGCCGGTGACATTCGCCAATGACGCCCGCGCCGCGACCTATGGCGAGTTCTGGATCGGCCGAGGCCGCGTGCTGCATAGCATGGTGATGTTCACCCTGGGGACAGGCGTTGGGGGCGGGATCATTGTCGGCGATTTGCTCGTAGAAGGCGAAAACAGCGCGGGTTCCGAGTTGGGCCACATGATCATTGATTATCACGACGAAGCCCGCGTCTGCTCGTGCGGACAGAGAGGACACCTCGAGGCCTACGCCAGCGCCTCATCGGTAATCAAGCGAACTGAAGAAGCTCTCGCGGGCGGCCGCCGCAGCACCCTCACCGCTCGCGTCGATAACGGCGAAGAACTCTCGCCGCTCATGCTCGACCAAGAGGCCGATCGAGGTGACTCGTTGTCGATGGAAATCATTTTGGATACAGCCCGTTACTTAGGAATCGGCGTCGTCTCGGCGATGCACACCATCGATCCGCAAGGCGTCGTGATTGGCGGAGCGATGACGTTTGGCCAGCATGGCACGGCCACGGGCCGGAAATTCCTAGCGCGGGTTCAAGAAGAGGTAACGGCGCGGGCCTTTCCCATGCTCGCCCAACGGACGACCGTCGATTACGCATCGCTCGGCGGCGATGCCGGCTACATCGGAGCCGCCGGTTTGGCCCGACGCGCACATTTACAGAAACGCTAGCGTCCTTCGTTCCTCCTAGCGCGCTCGAACCTTGACCGCGTAAGGGTGCATTTATCAGGGCGCGATCGTCCAGAACGGTTTTAACGGCAGACCATGGCTCATATCGACTGTAAACACATCCGAAACTTCTCGATCATCGCGCACATCGACCACGGCAAAAGCACGCTGGCCGATCGGCTGCTCGAGAAGACCGGCACGATGGAAAAGCGCGAAATGCGCGCGCAGATGCTCGATGACATGGATTTGGAACGAGAACGCGGCATCACGATCAAAGCGCGAGCCGTGGCGATGGCCTATGAAATGGACGGCGAGAAATACGAACTGAACCTGATCGACACGCCCGGCCACGTTGATTTTCAATACGAAGTTTCCCGCAGCCTCGCATGTTGCGAAGGCGCGGTGCTGTTGGTCGATGCGTTTCAAGGCGTCGAGGCCCAGACGGTCGCAAACGCATACGCGGCCATGGAACACAACCTGACCATCGTGCCCGTGCTCAACAAGGTCGATCTGAAACACGCTCGGCCGGACGAAGTCGTGGCCGAAATGGAATCGGTGCTGGCCATCAATCCCGAGGAAGTGCTGCACTGTAGCGGCAAGACGGGCATTGGCACCGAAGAACTGCTCCGAGCGATTGTCGAGCGAGTGCCACCGCCGCTAGGCGATCCCAAGGCGCCCTTGCAAGCGATGGTTTTCGACAGCCACTACGATGAGTTTCGCGGCGCGATCACCTACGTGCGCATCATGAACGGCACGGTCAAGAAAGGTCAGAAGATCCGGTTCCTTAGGGCCGGCACGACCCACGATTTGCTGGAGCTGGGCCAGTTCGTGCCGCAGCGTCGGGCCTGCAATCAATTGCAAGCCGGACAGGTGGGCTACTTGATCTGCAACATCAAGTCACTCGGCCAGGTCCACGTTGGCGATACCGTGAGCGTCCCTGGCGACGATGCCGCCGAGCCGCTGGAGGGTTACCGCGCTCCGCAGCGCATGGTGTATTGCGGTCTGTATCCATCAGACGGCCAGGATTTCGAAGAGCTGCGTGACGCACTGACGAAATTGAGCATCAACGATCCGAGTTTCGAGTTCGAGCCCGAAACCAGCGACGCATTGGGATTTGGATTCCGTTGCGGCTTTCTCGGCCTGCTGCACATGGAGATCATTCAACAGCGCCTCGAAGGTGAAGCCGATTTGGATCTGGTGCAAACCGCGCCGAACGTGACTTACCAACTGCTCACGACCAATGGCGAGACGCTGTACATCCACAACCCTCAAAAAGTGCCGGACTCCGGACAAATCGAGGAGTTCCGCCAACCGATCGTGAAAGTGAATTTCGTATTGCCGGTCGAATCGATCGGTCCGGTGATGCAATTGTGCACCGATCGCCGGGGCGTCTACGTGCGCACCGAGTATCTCTCGCCAACTCGCGCGATGCTGACGTTCAACTTGCCGCTGGCAGACGTCATTTATGACATGCACGATAAGTTGAAAAGCGTGACGCGGGGCTACGGCACGATGGACTACGAACTGATCGGCTATTTTCCAGCCGACCTGGTCCGCATGGACATTCTGGTCAACGCCAAGCGAGTCGACGCACTGAGTATTATCTGCGATCGGCGCGACGCCGATCGGCGCGGTCGGGCCGTGGTCAAGAAGCTACGTACCGAAATCGATCGCCACATGTTCGAGATCGCGTTGCAAGCCGCCATTGGTTCGCGCATCATCGCCCGCGAAACCATCTCGGCCATGCGCAAGAACGTTACGGCCAAGTGCTACGGCGGTGACATCACGCGCAAGAGAAAGCTGTGGGCCAAACAGAAAGAAGGCAAGAAACGGATGAAGTCGATCGGCAGCGTCGATATTCCGCAGAAAGCGTTTCTGGCCGTACTCGACACCAGCACCGAAAAACAATAGCGATTAACAGCCCCCAGTGGCCCAGACAACCCGATTGCCTGGGTCCCGTAGGGAAACAGGAGGCGACTCGCTCGAACGATGTCTCACGTTGAAAGGCAACCCCTTGTTGCTTCGCAACCCGGACGACAAGTCGTCTGGGCAACACGGCGACCAGTAATGCTCGTACGCCGGCTCGTTATCTTCTGCGTTGGCTGCGGCATCTGCTCTCTGCTGGTCAACACCTGGCTAGTCGAGGGCTTGTGCGCACCCGTGACGGTCGTCAGCGGTTCGATGGCGCCTCGCATGCTAGGCCCTCACCGGCATTGGCGTTGCGTCGGATGTGGCCTGGAATTTAACTGCCTGGCCGAATCCCTGCCCGCGGCTGGCGCTCCGGCCATCTGTCCGAATTGCGGCTCCCATAACCCAACCGATGCCGGCACCGATCGCGCCGGTCAACACGTGTGGATCGACCGCTTCTCGCTCGCCTGGCGTCCACTGTCTCGTTGGGAAATCGTGGTGTTTCGAAATCCTGAGGATCCCGGCATGTTATGCGTCAAGCGCGTAGTCGGGCTGCCCGGCGAGACCGTGCAGTTGATTGACGGAAATGTGCTCATCAATGGTCGCATCGCACGAAAGACGATAGCACAGCAGTGCGCGATGGGCGTACAGGTCTACGAAACGCCGGCAGCTCGACGGCCTGACAGCGAACCGGACCAGCGCTGGCAATTCGACCCGCACGGGCGGTGGACCGAGTCGAGCGGCCAATTCGTTCATCGCCAGGGATCGGTGCCGGTCGACAACGGTTCGATTGACTTCACGGAACCAGTCGATTGGCTTTCTTATCGGCATCGCCACACGTTCGGGACCGAAAAACAACTTGACGCGCCGGCCATTTTGGACGCGAGCCCCTGCGATCAGACGGAATCGCGCATGCTGAATCCCGTTTCCGATATTATTTTGCGTTGCCAGTTGCGGGCAAAGTCGTCGGGTCTGGTCTATGTGCGCATCCGAGCTGGCGGCGATGAGTTTAACGTAGAGCTAGACGTTACAACGGGGCAGGGCACGCTCTTGCATAACGGCAAGCGTCAAACGGCCATGGTGTCTGCACTATCTCCATTGAATCGCACAGTGCAATTCGATTTCGTATTAGCTGACCATCAGCTCCAGTTAGCGCTCGACAACCAGTTGCTGACCGATTATTGCTATCAGCCTAGAGTGATCCAGGACGACACTTGGATTCAGGAAATCGCGATCGGCGCGCGAGCTACGGAGTTGGAAATTGATCGCTTGCAACTTTTTCGGGATGCCTATTATTTACCTGCTGAAAGTGAAAGAGAGCGGGATTCGGCCTTTGGACTCGGGCCGGACCAGATTTTCGTGTTGGGAGACAACAGCCCCCATTCGTCCGACAGTCGAGACTGGTCGCAGGGAGTATCCGCGGGCCTGATTGTGGGCAGGGCCATTGTTTGGTAAACACGGGTCTATTCACTCATGAAAAAGAAAACGGCTCCTCCAAGATTCACGATGCCGAGCGCTACGACGCCCGCGGCTTCGACCAGGCCGGCGCCTGCTTTTCTTTCGCGCCATGCAATTCGCGAAAGCATCGAGTCGATCGTCGTGGCTTTCATTTTGGCTTTCGTGTTTCGCTCGTTCGAAGCCGAAGCATTCGTGATTCCAACCGGCTCGATGGCTCCGACGCTGATGGGAGCCCACAAGGAGTTATCGTGTCCAGAGTGCGGCTATCCCTATCAGGCCGGCGCGAGCGGCGAAGCCGATGACCTTGCACAACAGCAAGGACGTCGCGCGATGTCTCGCGACGTAATTGCCGTGACTTGCCCGCTCTGCCGCTACACGGCCTCGGTCGATCCGCGCACTCCCGAAGGTCGCGAGTACCCGACGTATGGTGGCGATCGAATTTTGGTGAGTAAGTTTGCTCTTGAGTTTAACGATCCACGACGCTGGGACGTGGTCGTGTTCAAGTATCCGGGCGAGGCGCAGACCAATTACATCAAGCGGCTCGTGGGTCTGCCGGACGAGACGGTACGGCTTTGGCATGGAGACTTGTACATCAAGCCACGGCCGGATGCACCGTATCGCATCGAGCGGCGCGATGCGACAAAACGACGCGCGATGGCCCAAATCGTGTACGACAACGATCGCGTCGACGACCAGATGACCGAAAAACACTGGCCCGTTCGCTGGCAACCATGGCCCGCCAACGCGGAAGCGGTCGCTGGAAGCTGGGTGAGCACGGACGGCAGCCGTTCGTACTCAATCGAGGGAACCGCCGCGAACGAGCAATGGCTGCGCTATCGTCATTTTGTCCCCTCGATTAACGATTGGGACCTTTTGGAGCAGGGTCCGCTGCCCGAGCGCTATCAGCCGAAGCCGCGGTTGATCACCGATTTCTACGCCTACGACACGAGCGTGTCTCGCGGCGATCCGATCAAACAGCCCCAAATGCTCGGGCTGCACTGGGTGGGCGATTTGATGTTGGAATGCCAGTTGGACGTGACCGGCCCCCAGGGGACGGCGACGCTGGAATTGGTGAAAGCTGGTCGGCATTTTCGCTGCGTGCTGGATTGTCAAAACGGAAAGGCGCGGCTCGCGATCGACGGTGTTCCCGATTACAACCCAACCGCCCAAACTGCGATGCGCGGCACCGGAAGCTATCATCTCGTGTTTGCCAACTTCGATGAGCAGTTGACACTGGAAGTAAATGGTACGAGTGTCGAGTTTGATAACTCGACCCGTTACGATCCGTTGGCCAACGACCGTCCGAAGTCCGATGCCCAGGATCCTGGAGATTTGGCGCCTGCGGGCATTGCTTCGCAAGGCGCCGCGCTGCGGGTTGCCCACCTGCGCCTCTGGCGTGACATCTATTACATCGCCGCGCAAAACGGACGCCTTTCCGACTACCTCATGCCAGACGGACTGGTCCCCGGACTGAGTTACGACCAGTTGGTCGAATTCTGGTCGACGCCAGAGGCATGGGGGCCACCGGGGCAAGTGAGCCCGTTTGATCGGCGTGGCGAAAGTGTCTTTCCGCTCTCCGCGGATCAGTTTTTCGTTTTGGGCGACAACAGCCCACTCAGCCAGGATGCCCGGCTTTGGCCTGCCGAGCGCTACGTCGCCCGGGAATTAATGGTCGGTAAAGCCCTCGTTATCTTCTGGCCGCATTCTTTCAATCGCCTACCGGGCACGAAAATCCCTTTTCCGTACTTTCCTAACTTCGCCAGAATGGGGTTCATCAGGTAAAATCACCGTATGCCAAAAAAACCTTCCTCACCGACCCCCTCGGCCCAGCCAGTCGCTCAGGCCAGAGTTTCGAATTTCAGCCGCAGCACGCGCGAGACAATTGAATCGATCGCAATCGCCTTTGCTCTAGCGTTCCTGTTCAAGAGTTTCCAAGCCGAAGCCTTCGTGATTCCCACCGGCTCGATGGCGCCCACATTGATGGGTCGCCACAAAGACGTGGTCTGCCCAGAGTGTGGCTTTCGATATTCGGCCAGCGGCAGCGAAGAGGCCGACCGCGAGGGCAACCCACTGGGCGAGCCGAATGTCATCGTGAAGTGCACCTGCCCTGTTTGCCGTTTCCCGATGAACGTCGACCCGCAAGATCCGTTTGCCGTCGGGCGCGATGCAAACCCCAGTTATAGCGGCGATCGGATCTGGGTCAGCAAGGTGCCATATCATCTGATGGAACCGCGCCGCTGGGACGTCATCGTGTTTCGCTTCCCTGAAGAGGCCGAGACCTATTACATCAAGCGCCTGGTCGGTTTGCCGAACGAAACGGTCAAGATCTTTCACGGCGACATTTATACCAAGAGCACCGGGGACGCGGATTTTGAGATTCAGCGCAAGCCGCCGGAAAAAATCCAGGCAATGGCTCAGGTGGTTCACGACAACGATTTCGTCAGTCCCGAGCTGCTGCAAATCGGCTGGCCGTCCCGCTGGCAGGCGACCAGCGACGAACGCTCGGCGGGCGATTGGAAGACCTCGGAAGACACACGTACCTACCAGGTCGACGGTTCGGCCGGGGACGAGAAGTGGATTCGCTACCGTCATCTCGTGCCTTCGGAGAGCGATTGGTACTCAATCGTGGAGGACCGCTGGTCGCCAGGAAAAGAAATTCGTCCGCAACTGATCACCGATTTCTATGCATTCAATTCACGAGTGCTGCGCCGTCACACGATGGAACCCTCGGCACTGGGCGTTCATTGGGTCGGCGATCTGATTCTGGACTGCGAATTGGACGTGCAAAGCAAGTCGGGCACGGCGCTACTGGACCTGGTCAAGGGAGGCAAGCACTTTCGCTGCGCGATCGACGTTGCCACAGGCGTTGCCACGCTTTCGATTGATGGGTTGAGCGACTGGAAACGAACGGCCGAAACCATGGTGCGCGGCCCAGGCTCGCACCGAGTCATGTTCGCCAATGTCGATCAACAACTGCTGCTTTGGGTCGACAACAAGGTCGCCACGTTCGACGCGCCCACGAGTTATCCCGACCTGGACAACGACCGGCCAAAATCGACCACGAGCGACGCCGGCGATTTGGCGCCCGTGGGGGTTGGTTCTCGCGGCGCGGCTCTGAAAGTGGCTCACTTACAGGTGCTACGCGACATTTATTACATTGCCGATAGCCATCCGAGGAACATGATCACCGATTTTCGCGGCAGCAGCAGCGTCGTGCCAATGATGCGGACCGAGGAGCTCATCGAGTTCCTCTCCACGCCGACTTACTGGGAAAATCGGGGGGGCGAGAGCATTTTTGACGATCGGCAAGAGCTCATTTTTCCCTTGGAGCAGGATCAGTTTTTCGTTTTGGGAGATAACAGTCCGGCCAGCTCGGATGCGCGACTCTGGTCGCGACAACACTTCGTCGAGCGCGATCTGTTGGTCGGCAAAGCGCTGTTCATCTATTGGCCGCATCCCGTGAATCTTTATGTTCCGCTTACGAACGTGGCAATTCCCATTTTGCCGAATTTTTCCAACATGGGATGGATACGTTAGCCCAACGCGCCTCTTCGCTGGCTAAAGGCGAAACGCGCTGAATGGTCACGGAAGGACCCGAATATGGCGATGCTCGAAGTTCACGGACTGATCAAGACCTATGGTCGACGTCGCGTAGTTGATGGCGTCGACTTCGAGGTCGAGCGTGGCGAGATCGTCGGCCTCTTGGGCCCCAACGGGGCGGGCAAGACCACCAGCTTTCGCATGACTTGCGGCATGATCGAGCCCGATGCCGGACAAGTGCTGTTGAACGACGTCGACGTAACCGCCTGGCCCATGTATCGCCGTGCTCGCGACGGAAAAATGGGCTACCTGGCTCAAGAGTCGAGCGTGTTTCGCAAATTGTCGGTGGAAAACAATCTGCTCGGCGTCATGGAAATACTGGGCATGGACCGCAAGGCGCGGCGCGAGCGGTGCGACGAATTGCTCGAGCAATTCGACATCACTCGGCTACGCAAGGCCCGTGCCGATTCGCTCTCGGGTGGCGAACGCCGGCGCCTCGAAATTGCCCGGTCGTTGGTCTCCGATCCCGAGCTGATCCTGCTCGATGAGCCATTCACCGGCATCGACCCGGTGACGATCGATAGCATTCAAGCGATCATTCGCGACCTGCAATCGCGTGGCATCTCGATTTTGATCACCGATCACCAGGTGCGCGAGACGCTGGAAATCACCGATCGTAGTTATGTGATCCGTTCCGGAAGCGTGCTATGCCACGGGCGGCCGCAGGAAGTTTTGAACAACCCCGAAGCACGCAAGTACTATTTTGGCGAGGGCCTGGAATTGAGTTCCAGCGGTCCGGCCCCGGTTCGGGCGCCTTTGCGGCCGCTCTCGGGCGAGCAGCCTGGCAAAGACCCGCTCATCTTTCGCCGGTAACCAAATCGAGCCGCAGCCGGGCGTGAGCGTTACTTTTCCGTCAGGTCACGCACAAATCCGACGCAACCAACGCTGATTTGCGCTGCGAACGATGGCTCAAAAACACGGGGCCTCGCGACATTTTTTGGGCCTCGTCAGCCGCTTCGGCCTTTTTTCCGGCTGTGGGAAATTGCAGCCTTCGACTCATCTTGCTTGTCATGCTCAATGGATCTAATATAGGCACGAGACTTGCTTAAGCGCAAGTGATCGGAAGTCCGCTCCGAGCGTCAGTTTTGGCTGTACAGTTTTGAGTCGAGGCATGCGATGATGCCTTTTGTTCCCTCGAACGCGTGGCCCAATACGCTTGACGCGGCGATTACCGCCGCGTTTTTCGCAGTGATCATTCTTCTGCCGGCGCTCGGCTATTTCTTCATGGTGCAAGACTTCCGCGCCTACTTGCGTTCGTTGCGCCGGGGGCTGGTGCAAATCTCGCACTATTTCAACACGATCCCCGATTGGGCTCGTCATGAAACTCCCAGTGCCATCGCCGCCCTGGGTTTGCGATTGCCTTGCACGCCAGAGGATTTGAAACGGGCTTATCGCCGTCAGGTGAAATTGTTGCACCCCGACCACGGCGGCGATCCTCGAAAGTTCTTGCTGCTGCAAACGCAGTTCGAACAGGCGCTGGCCATCGTGGCTCACGAGCCTTGTGCCAATGACGAGCGCTGCTCCGCTGGCCCACACGCCGTCTGATTCCGGCGCGAATGCACCGCAATTCGCAGGTTGCCAAGACTACTTGCTGGCCGATTTGTCTGCGTCGGCCGATTTGATCGTCACGCCGGTCTTGGGATCAATTCGCAGGTCCAGGTGTTCCTCGTCCTCGGTGAAGAAAAAGAACCCGTACATCATTTCCTGGAAAGTCTGCTGGCCTTCTCCGACCGTTTTGGTGGGGTCAGGATTGAACGGGTTAAACGGCGAATTGTCGTAGTGCGCGATGCACTCGATCTTGGTGCCTTTGGGGAATTTCTGCTTCCCTTCAGGCCAGCGGTAGGCCATTTGCCAGTCGAAGTTGTAATTGGGAATGGCGAGCAGCATCTCGTCTTTGCCGTCCGGATAGATCGCGCGATAGGTCATGTCCTCGCCGCGCACGTGCATGTGGGTCATCATGCCGTATCCGGTCACGTCGTTCTTCAGCTCACGAATGGCCGCCACCTTGTGATGCGGCGCCCCTGGCGGAATCGTGAATTTCAGATTGTTGACCAACGAGTGCTTCAGGCTCTTTTGAATGACTTCCTTGGCATAGACCAGCCCCACCGAAATCTGATCGGTGGTCTCTTGCCCCACGGTCACGTAGTGAATCTGGAGCATCAGCGCCGAACCGGCGGGGATCTTGAAGCCCACGTTCTTATCCAAAATCATGGCATCGCCGCCGGGCACCTGGCCGGTAATGAAGTTATTATCCGTCGGCCGCTCGCCAAACTTCACGTAGAACATATTGCAATGGTGCATCGCTTTGGGATTCGACGGCAAAATCTGCACGCCTTGCACCCAAGTATCTTCGGCGAAACCATGTTGCAGCGGGATGTACCGGTAGTCGATGTAGCCCGTCGCTGGGATCTTTTGCACCGCGGTCTTGATGATCACGTCGGGCGTGCCGTCGCCAATCTTCCACTTGCTCTCGGGAAACACACGTGCCGGCGGCGCTTTGGCCAAATCGCCCTGTTTGCACTCGGTGCGCACCCAATCCTCGACTAGTGCTCGCTCCTCGGCGTTCATGCCGCGACGATTCGTGAACTCGCCATGTCGCTTGCTGGCATACCAAGGGGGCATCCGCTGCTCGGAGACCACTTCGGCAATCATCGGAGCATGGTCGACCGCATCTTGATAACTCAACAACGCGAAGGGTGCTTCGAAGCCTTCGTGATGGCAATCCTGGCAATGTTTTTGAAACAGCGGCAAAACGTGTTCGGTAAAAGTCACATTGGCCGCGGGCGCCCGATTCTTGGCGACGCTGATCAGGCAACCGTCGACCGGCGTTTGCGACACCGCGACTTCGCGCCCCGCCAACACATCGTCGATCGCCAGCTTCAGATCCTCGCGACCGCTGTCGGGTCGATCACCGCTCAAACGAAATTGGCTATCGACCCGGCCGCGATAGCGCAGCTTCTTTTCGGCGTCCAGCACCACCACCTCGGCAGCCCGCGTCGCGCCTAGTGCGCGGACCACCTGGCCGTCAAAATCCTTGGTAAAGGGAAATTGCGCATCGACTTCGATTGCGCGATAAGCCACTTCGCGCAACTCGTCGCTCGGTCCCACGTTGACCGCCATGAACTGCACGCCTTGATCGCGATAGGCTTCGTCAAGCGCTTTGAGTCGCGGCAGGTAGCGCTGCACCACTGGGCAATCGAGCGTGGTGAAGAGAATCACATACGCCTTCTTCTCGCCGAAGTCCGCCAATTGGCGAGGCAGGTAGCGAATGTCTTTGAAAGTAAAGTCCACGACTTTCTGGCCAATGTTCACGTCCGCGGGCTTGGTGGTTGCTTCTTCAGCTCGCGCGGCCAGGGAAAAAACTGTCAAAACCGCGACCGCGATCAACGACCTGAGCATGGCCTGCATGGTGGAGCCCCTGGAAAAGAGAAATGACCCAGCCTGGACTCCACTTTTATAGCATGCCGGCCAGCCCGCTCCAATGTTCGTCCCATCCGATTTATCCGTGTAGCTGCAACGGGCCGGTTTGGTCAGAATCGGCTGTTTGACTGTAAGCCAAAGCCTCGAAAACGCTGGTTCAGCGGGGTTTGGAGAAGGTTGCCGGTCGTGCTAAAGTGGATGGTAATTCCCGCCTTGCCGACGGCCGGCTGGCTTTTCATGTCTCCGAGCCCCGCCAAAACCACTTCCCCTGGCTGCTAAGGACCACGCTTGAAGACCAAGGACGAGCGGCTGCTCTCGGACATCATTCACTGGGACGTCAAGAATTGGTCGCAGGCGGTCAAGTTCTGGGACCGGCAGATCGATTGGACCCAGGTCCACACCTGCTTGGAGTTGGGCGGCCGAGAAGGGGGCCTCGCACTGTGGATGGCTTTGAAGGGGAAATCGGTCGTGTGTTCGGATCTGGCGGATGTCGAGCGAACTGCGAAAGAATACCACCGCAAGTACCAGCTCGACTCGGCCATCCAATATCAAGATATCGACGCCACGCAAATCCCTTATGAAAACCAGTTTGATATTATCGCCTTCAAGTCGGTCCTGGGAGGTATTGGTCGAAACGACAACAAGCGCGCTCAACAAGCGGCCATCGATCAAATCCACAAAGCGCTCAAGCCGGGCGGCAAGCTGCTATTCGCCGAAAACCTGACCGCTTCTGGTTTTCACAAATTCATCCGCCGAAAATTCGTGCGCTGGGGCGAGTCGTGGCGCTATGTCACTCTGAGCGAAATGGCCGAGTTCTTGAAAGCCTTTTCGAACGTGGAAATTCGCACGACCGGAGTGCTGGGTGCCTTTGGCCGCACGGAAAGGCAACGACACTTGTTCGCCGGAATCGACCAGGCCGTTTTGAATCGCGTCACACCGGCACGATGGAAGTACATCGTGTACGGAATCGCCCAAAAGGGGCCCGCCTGAAGCGCGACGCTCGCGCGGGTCAGTACGCGCTACACCTGCGTCGAGCCCAACAGATTTCCGCCCAACGTCGGATGGCCAATGCGCTTGTCGCCCACCACATTGATCACCGCCGGCTTGCCCGACTCGAACGCACGACGCAACGCGGGCACGATCTCATCTGGCTTTTCGACGTGCTCGCCGTGGCAACCGAGCTCCTTGAAAATCCGGTCGTAGCGAATGCCCGGCAGCATGTCGAACGGATCGGTGCGCCCCTTGAGTAGCGGCATCTGCTCGAAGCTCGGACCCCACGAACTGTTGTTCCACAATACGGCCACCAGCGGAATGCCATACTTGGCGGCCGTTTCCATATCCCACCCGCCGATGCCCATGCCGCCGTCGCCAATGACGGTCACCACTTGCTTGCCCGGCCGGGCCAGTTGCGCGCCGATGGCCATGCCAATGCCGTGGCCCACTGGGGCCAGCGGGCCGGCGTCGACGATCTGGCCGGGGAATCGGGTCGTCCACCAATGGCTGATATAGCCCGATAGTGTGAAGCTGTCGATGACCATGGTGGCGTCCTTATCGACCACGCTGACCAGGTCGCCGATCAAACGATCGGGGTTGATCGGCACGTCGCCGCTCGTCTTGGCCGCCCGCTCGCGCACCATATTGTTGAAAGTTTCGCGTGCTTTCGCCACGTCGCCCAACCAGTTTTCGTTTTTCTTGGGACCAAAGTCGGCCTTGCGGGCTTTGACGGCCTCGATCAATTGCCGCAGCACGAGCTTGGGGTCGCCGACGACCGCCACTTCCGCCGGCACCTGCCAACCCACACGCGTCGCCGTCGGATCGATCTGCACGTACGTGGCTTTGTCGGTCCAAGTCGGCGGTTGGCCGAATTTTTCGCCGCTCCAAAAGCGAAACCCGACCGCGATGACCAGGTCGGCACGGCCGGTGAACGGTTTTTTCCACGCGCCTTGAACGGCCAGCGGTTTGTCTTCGCTCAGCGAGCCGTGCCCCGCGCGACGTGTGTAGACGGGCGTGCGCGTAAGCTCAGCCAGCTCGGCCAGTTCTTCGGCGGCTCCGCTCCAGAACACTCCATCGCCACCGACCAACAGCGGCCGCTCGCTATGAGCCAGCAAGTCGACGGTCCGCTCGATCGAACGCGGATCCCCCTGCGAGCGAAGCTGGTCCGGCGCATAAATCTTGGCGCCCGGGACTTGCTTGGTCTCTTCGTCCTGGTTGTAGAGGATGTTGGTCGGAATCTCGAGCACCGAGACGCCCTGCGGCGGCGCCATCGCCTGTCGAAATGCCTGACGGACGTCGAAAGAGATGCGGGTCCAATCGAGCACGCGGTGCGTGAATTTGCTGAACGTGCGGCAGACGTCCGAGCCGTAGGCTTCCTGAAACGAGCCCAGCCCGTCTTCGCTGAAAGGGTGCTGACCCGACAGGCAAACGACTGCGCTATTGGTCAAGCCGGCCACGCACAGCCCCGTCACCGCGTTGGTCAAGCCGCAACCGGCCGTGACGCAACAGACGCCGGGCGTGCCAGTCGTGCGGGCCCAGCCGTCGGCCGCGTAGGCGCAGGCCTGCTCGTGCCGCATGTGGATCAGCCGGATGTCGTTGTTCTTCAAATTGGCCAGAATCGGAAACGTGTGGCCGCCATTGATCGTGAACAGGTGCTTGACCTTCTGTTCGCCCAGAATCCGCCCCACCAACGTTCCGCCATCGACAACAGCCATCTTGGACTCTCCCGAAAGTGTTTTAGTATTGCCGACTCAATCTACCGCTCGGGGCGGTGCTAGGCAATAAACGGAGGGCAGGAGAAGCGGCTTTCGCGATGGTTTGCGGCTGAATTCGTTGGCGGGCACGTTTGGGGTCTCGATATACTAATTGACGTCTTTAACCGAACTGTTCACCTGGAACGGAGAGCAGCTATGAAATCGCTCATTGACGTACAGATTGTGTTTCGCATTGTGTTGAGCCGACGATGCAATCGTCTTGTCCGCGGCGCTGTCGCGGTCGCCTGGTTGATGTGTGGTGAAACGAATCTGGCTCAAGAGAGCGAATCGAAACACCCCTCCGTGCCGATTGCCACGCTCACGGGGCTCCTCAAATCTGACCGTGGCGATCCGATCGCCGGCGCGGCAGTTGTCATTTCTTCGGTTGAACTGGCCGACACAAATCCTCCCGTATCAACATTCAGCGACGAAGACTGCCTGAAACACGTCGTCAGCGACAACGACGGTCGCTTCACGATCAAAAATGTTCATGGCGACCGAAGATTCAATTTGATTGTGGCGAGAAAAGGATACAGACGCAACCTCCTGACCGATGTTGATCCACGTAAGGGCCCATTGACGGTTGTCCTTTCACCCCCAGTATTGAAAACAATCCAGGACGAGGAAAACGACGTCTGGGGGAGGGCCGTCGATTCTGACGGAAAACCGATCGCAGGGGCGATTATAACTCCGCGCGGTTACATGGAAGGAAATACCGGGTCGCACGGACCCATGGAAGGAATCGCGGAAGCGACGATCACCGACGAACAAGGGAACTTTCGGATAGCGAGCACGAAACGCGTAACGGCTTTGCACCTCGAAGTTCGCACGCGCGACTTCGTTCCACAGTTCTTCAATGATGTACATAATGGTTTAGGCAATGGCACTTTGACACTCGTCCGGGGCGCTACACTGCGAGGCCGTGTCGTGCATGCCGGTCAACCGCGCAGCGGCATCGCCATTGGCGTGTGTTGGGAGCGGCATCTCTCAGGAACATGGTATGGCCCTTGGGAAGCTGTCACCGGCGGCGACGGGCGATTCGTCATTATTCATGTCTCGCCGGATCAGCCGCTATGCCTATATGGCAAAATGGACAGCGTCAAAGAATTCGGCGCGATACCGGCCATTCACGTGACGGCTGCTGATCAAGACGATTTGGACCTGGGCGACATCTCCATCATGCCTGGCCATCAGTTGAAAGGCCGTGTGACGATTTCCGATGGGCGGCAATTGCCGCCACATCTGCGTGTGCGCGTTTATCGAGATGGCACGCGAGATAATACGACGGCGCCGCTACTCGACGACGGCGTCTTCGAGTTGAAATCGCTACCTGATGAAATCATCAAGCTTAGCGTGGTGGCGCTTCCGCCCGGTCAGCCGCGACCTCGTCTGCCGTTTCATCTTTCCGCGAAGAATCAAAGCCTCGATCCGCAAAACCCGCAGCATTTGATCGGGCGTCTTGACGTCGACCTGGAAATCCCAGTGCTATTGGAGCCAGGAACGTTCCAATTTCCCGCGGCGCCTGGAACAAATGCGGAAGCCGACTTGATACGAGAAAGGATAGGCTTGCGGCGCAACAGTCGCCTTCAAGGCCTAGCCGTCGAGGCAATCGACAACTAATTCCCACCGGCCGTTTGATTGCAAACTCTCTGTGACCGGCTTACTATCAGAAGCAGTCGCCAAGCTGATCCGGAGGGCTATTTCATGAATTCCAAACGCACGACCGCGAGCTTTTCCATCGGGCTTGCTCTGATATTCGTCTCGACGCCAGCCGGTCGGGCCGACGAACCGGCGCGCCAGTCGACAGTTCGCGTCGCGGGAATCGTGGTCAAGTGGATTCGCGGAGACAAGGCCGCCAACTTTCGCCGCGTCGAACCGAAAATTCGCGAGGCCGCGGCCGGCGGGGCGAAGATCGTGTGCACCACCGAGTGCTTTCTCGACGGGTATGCGATCGCCGACAAGTCGATTCCGCTCGACACCTACCGCGCGCTGGGTGAGCCGATTCCGGGCGGCTCGTACTTCGAGCGACTGGCCAGGCTGGCCGGCGAG
This sequence comes from Planctomycetia bacterium, assembly GCA_043749935.1. Lineage (GTDB taxonomy): Bacteria > Planctomycetota > Planctomycetia > Pirellulales > PALSA-1355 > PALSA-1355. Next base: position 455 of record JAYVCO010000670.1, on the reverse strand, counting down.
CTGAAGATCCACTTGATCGCCGGCATGCTCGAAGCCGATGGCGAGGATCGCTACAACACGGCCGTCATTCTGGGGCCCGACGGCACGCTGGTGGGCAAATACCGCAAGCAGAAGCTCGACCACGAGTTGGTCCGCAACAAGCCCGGCAGTGTCTCGAGCGTGTTCCCGACGCCTTACGGTTCGCTGGGCGTGATGATTTGCGCCGACCGGCGCGAGGAGAGCATCGTGCGCGGCTTTTGTGCCCGCGGCGCCAATTTTCTGATCTGCCCGTCCGGCGGCATGTTCGGCCCGAAATCGAACGATCCGATCCTGCAAGCCCGGTCGCGCGAAAACGGCGTGTTCATCGTCTTCGTCCATCCAACGGAGTTCCTGGTCACCAATCCCCAAGGAGAAATCGTGACCGCCGAAGTGCTGGGCGACCGACTGCTGATCGATCCGACCGACGAAAACGGTGC
>JAYVCO010000669.1:0-9018 GCA_043749935.1 Planctomycetia bacterium | reverse complement strand
CGCAATGACCAATTCGGCCGGTTCCAGGCGAACCAACAATTTAGGTTTGGCCGACAGTTTGATCTGGCCAAAGCTGTTAACGGTTTTCGTAATCGGTTTTCCATCCACGGTGGCTTTGGCTTGCACCATGATCTTTTTCAGCGCCTCGGGTGAGGGTTGCACGGCGTCGGCCGCAGCGAAAAGCACGCCGTCGGCTTCCCGGTGGCCCGCTTGGATCACGATTGGCGTCGAAGCACGGAATCCTTCGGGCAGCCCGGTGACTTCCACCTGTACTTCCCCGTCAAAACCGTCGATGCGCTCCAAGGCCAGCGTGAACTTCTTGCCGCTATCGGCTTCGATCGTCGGGTTGGCGCCCGACAGTCGGACCTTGAAATCCGGCTCAGGTGAGCGCACCGTCAAGCGATAAGCAAATCGCTCGCCGCCATCGCCGCGCGCATCGCGCACGCGAATACAATAGGCGCCGTCAGCGGGTGCGGTGAACGTCAGCCGTGAATCGCTTCCCAGTCGCCGCTGACCATCGTCGTCGTTGGCATAGTACAGTGGAATCACAGGCAAGCCGCTGGAGACCAGCTTGGTTCCAGGAGCGTGCGGCTCGACAATGAAGCAAGGTTCCTCTACGGCATGAACCGTGCCGGTCGTATCGAAGTAGCAGAGTCGCTTGCCCCCGTCTCCTTCATAAAACAAGAAACCCGAGTCAGGTCCACGTGGCGAACGAAACAGCTTGACCACCTCGCCGTTCAGATACACCATCTGGTTCAACTGCATCTCTTCCCAGTTGGTGAGCCGGCAATCACGTGAGTTGCCATCGATGCCACGGAATGTGATGTTGGAATCGCGAACTGCCTGCAACAACAGCCGCTCGATTGGCTTGCCGTCGGCGTACCGCACTTCAATCACGGTATCGATCGGTGAACCGCGCCGGGCGGCATCCGTTTCGATGATCCAGACCTGTCCGGCTTTGCTCTCGATCCGAAAATAGTCGTTGTCCTCGATGCCCGGCCGACCGTGAATCCGACCGCCAATGGTGCCCGGCACGACAAGCGGCGTGGCTTGCCCTGGTGCGTCGTTGGGTTCAACTTCTAGCGTTTCCGGTAGGTTGCCCACGACCAACTTGAGCGGCTTAGGCAAGCGGTAGGTTTTCACGTCGAGCGGTACGCTCACTTCGCCACTCGCGGCAGCCGGCACCTTTACTTTGAGCCCGGCCGGGACGTTGAAACCGGTCACTTCGACTTCCGTCTCGCGACCGGCCGGCATGCTCAGTGGATAAATTCCAGTAGCGACCGCCAACTCGCCCAGTGACAACCGGTAAAAATGATCACCGCTGCCGGCCAGCATCAAATCGCTGACCTGGATCGTGTAACGTCCATCGGCCGGAACCACAAACGCCATCAAGGGGTCAGGGCCAGTGCCGAAGTCGTTGTTGTTGGCCACCACCCGGCCCGCGGCATCGAACAGCGTCAAAATCGTATTGGCTTTCGACCCCAACGAGCCGGCGGCGATCTCGAACACGAGCTTTTGCCCAGCGCGCGCTTCGAAGGAAAAACTGTCGACATCACCTTTCGCGGCCAAGACTCCCCAAACGCCGACGCTCGGACTGACCGAGTTGGCCTTGGCCAGCGCGTCGTTCGGTTCGGTTTCAAGCGTTTGCGGCAGGTCGTCGACGTGCAACGCCTGCTTATTGCTTTCGCCGGTCGGACTGGCCAACCAAACTTCATAACGACCACGCGGCAAGTCGGCCGCCGGAGTCGTTTCAATCTCGACTTGCGTTCCACCTTCAACGGACACGATCTTGGCCGCCAGCTTTTCGTGACTGGTTCTGACCGCGTTGACTTCGGCCAGATGTTTGCCAGTCAATCGCATGCGAACGGGCACGCCACTTTGTGCGCCACGGACGGACGATGCCGCCACCTCGGGTTTGGCCGGCGGTGGCGAGGGGATGAGCTGTCCAGAAGTCGAGTCGTAAAGTGCCAGGCTACCGTCGAGCCGACCGACCGCGATCGATTTGCCATCCGGGCTGATCGCTAGCGCCGGCGCCCAATCGCTCTGACGCTCGAGTTCAAGCCGTTCGGTGAGGTTCTCGGCATCCCATATTTTCACGGTGCGGTCTTCGCCGGCCGAGACGAGCGTCTTGCCGTCGGCCGAATAAACGATTTTCACAATCGCACCTTCGTGGGCAAAGCGGGCATGGAGAAGGGGGTTGGTATTCTCCTTTCCCTCGCTGCTGATTTGCCAGATGCGAATCCGATTGTCGACACCGCCGGCGGCCACGCGCTTGCCATCGGGACTAAAGGCGACGGAGTAGAGCTCCTTCAACGGTTGCCCAAACGTGTCGACTCGTTCGCCGTTATCAACACTCCACAATTTGACAGTGCGGTCACCGCTGGCGCTAGCGAGTATTTTTCCGTCTGGCCGGAACGCCAGGTCAAACACAGCGTCACTGTGCCCGCTGAGCGTACGAATCTCTTTGCCACTGGCGACGTCCCACAACTTGATTTGCTGGTCGTAGCTGCTGGTCGCCAAAATCTTGCCGTCGGGACTGAGCACCGCGGCATACAGACTGTCTTGATGGCCCTGAAAAGTGGCCACCACGTTTCCGGCGGCAACATTCCAAAGCAGAACCTCGCCGAACACGCCCGCCTCGCCGGCCGCTGAGAGCAGTTGACTGCCGTCCTTCGAGAAACTGACCGAGTTGACGCGACCACGATGCGGACCAAGCTTTCGCACCAACGACCGCTCGGGCATCGACAGCAGTTCGACCGAGTTGAATCGCGCCAGCGCCAGCGTCTTGCCGTCCGGGGCAAAGGCCACGGAAGTGACCGCCTCGCGCACGTTGCCTTGCGGTTTGATCTTCGGCGTGACAATCACCGTGGGATCAGGCTCGGCGCCCGCCGGACCTTTCGCGCCGGCATCAATCCAAGCCGCCAGGACTGCGATTTCCGTGGGGGTCGGTTTTTCGTTGTCTTCCGGAGGCATCGCCGGTTTGGCTTTGCCAGTGAGCACCATGATCAACCGGCTCTGGTCGCTCTTGCCGGGCACGACGACCGCTCCCGTTTCGCCGCCCGCCAGAACCCCGGCGTAGCGCTCCAGGACCAAATCGCCTTCTTTATCCGTGGGATTATGGCAGCCGACGCAATACTTCTTGAAGATCGGCGCCACGTGGTCATTGAAGTCGGGCGGAGCGACCGGGTCGGCGGCGAGCGCGGCCAGACCACACATCCAACAGACAATCGCTACGGCAAGTTTCAACGCGGTTTTCATAAACTGCAAATCTCTTGGGGCTTGCCGGTCGCTGGCTCAACGCACTACGTTCGTCTAATGATTGAACAGGAATTCTTTGCTGCTAAGAATGCTCCAGTAAAAATCCTCGATCGTTTGCCGCTTGTTTTCGGCAGGCGCCTCGTTGAGAGCGGCCAGCAGCTTGGCTCGCTCGGCGTCAGTTGGGAAACGGCATAGGGCTGACAAGTAAGCCTCTTCGATGATCTGCTCGTTGGTCGAGCTCGCGGCCAGCAGTTGTTCGATTCGGTTGGCCTTGGCTTCCAATTTCTGGTTGATCGTGTCGCCGTTCGAGATGTGCAAGACTTGCACCATGCTCGGTTCGGCCGTGCGTTCGCACTCGCACGTAATCGCGCGTAGCGGCCGGCCGAAAGTCTTGAGGAAATACGAATTCACGCTGACGTCGGGCAATTGCAGCGCCCGCCAGCCGGGCGCATAGTCGCCAAACGCGCTCGGCGAGCCGCTGACTTGGGAAAGCGCATCGAGCAACACTTCCGCCATCATTCGTCGCGGGTAGTAGCGCGAATAGAACCGCTGATCCTCAACGTTTTTTGGCAGCGGCTGGCTGGAGCGGGCATAAGTGGCCGATTCGAGCACGGCCCGCATCAGCGATTTCACGTCGTACTTGTGGTCGACCAAATACTTGGCGGCGGCGTCCAACAACGCGGCATTACTGGGCGGATTGGTGAGCCGCAGATCGTCGACACTTTCGACCAGACCGACGCCGAAAAAGTTGGCCCAAATCCGGTTCGTGATCGCTCGGCTAAAGTAGGGATTGTCCGGCGAGGTCAGCCAATTGGCCAGGTGGATGCGCCGATCGGCCTCGGCTTCCAGCGGCAGCGCAACGCCGTCCAATGGCGCTGGCGGCTGCGGTTTTCCGGTTCGTGGCTGCACCCATTCGCCCGAGGTCGTCGAGTAAACGACGTGGTTGCCGTCGCCCGCAGCTTCCTTCGAGCGAACCCGAGCGAATAGATTCGCCATACTGTAATACTGGTCGTTGGTCCATTTCTCCAGCGGATGATTGTGACATTTGGCGCAATTGATCGACATGCCGAGGAAAGCCACCGAAACCGTTTCGGCCAGCTCGGGCGGGTCCTGGTGCAGCACGAAGAAATTCGCGGCGCCGTTTTGCAGCGTGCTGCCCGTGGCAGTTACCAGGTTGCGAGCAAACTGGTCCCAGGGCGTGTTGGCGGCCACGTTGTTGCGAATCCAATGATAGTACGACCACATGGCCGCCGGCTTCAGCCGCTCGCTGGTGACCAGCAGCAAGTCGCTCCATTTGTAAGCCCAGTAATCGACGAACTCAGGTCGAGCGAGCAATTGATCGATCAATCTGGCCCGCTTGTCGGTCGAGCTGTCGGCCAGAAACGCGCGGGTCTCTTCGACCGTGGGTAGCAGGCCGATCGTGTCGACAAAGGCCCGACGCAGAAATTCGGCATCAGTGGCCGGCGGGGAAGGGGGGAGGCCCAAGTTTTCGAGCTTCGCCAGCACCAACTCATCGATGAAATTGCGCCGCTCGGCTTTGGTAAACACGTCGGGCGCAAGTTTTCTTTCATAGCCGACGCTGATCGTGGCCATCACGTTCCAGCTCAGGTACCAGGCCTTGATCGACGCTTCGCCGTGACCGACCACATTGACCAAACCCGTGCCGTTCACTTGTGCGACCGATTCGTTGCTAGACGTGAACTTGGCCCACCGTGTGACGTCTTCGACGTGGTTGTCGGTGAAGTGGGCTCGCACGATCAACTGCTGCTTCGCGCCGGTCTTTAGAACCGACGCACCCGGCAACATTTCCAAACGCGAAAGCCGCGCGTCGCTCTCTTGCGGAGCGGGCGTTCCCGCGGCGATCCACTCGGCTACGACACTATATTCGGGTGAGTCGACGTTAAATCGCACCCCGCCCTTGTGCGGCACCGCGCCACTCGGCTTGGTTAAAACAAGGCTACGTCCTGGATCGCTCAACACGACGCGTCGTGCCCGGGCTTGCCGCGTGATGTAGAAGTAATCGGCCAACGGGTCGAAGGCGCCTAGCGAGAGCTTGAATCCTTTTTTGCCCGCTAGTGCGCCGTGGCAAGCGCCCGAGTTGCAGCCCGACTTGGAAAGCACCGACTCGACATGGTTGCGGAAACTCCATTGAAACGGCTTTTCCATGTCGACCACCGTCACCTCGGTCGTGGCATGTCGATCGCCGGCCGTGGCCGTGATCGTGGCTTTTCCATTGGCAACCGGAATCGCGACGCCTTCTTCGATTTTTACGATTTCTGGGTCGCTCGATACCAAAGACACATCGTCGGTGATCTGCCCTATCGCGTTGGGGCCAGAGAAGTTCTCGAAAACGAGAGACTGTCGAGCCGCGATGCCTGAGAGCGTGATTTGCTCGGGAACGAGCTTCGTCGATTCTTCAGCGTGCGCGAGCGAACTGGCCAATAGAACGATCGCGACGACGCACAGGATGCGAAGAAGGCGGGTCGGTCGAGGAGCCATCACTTGTTCACACTCCAGGTTGGGATCGTGCCACGAGTATTAGACCGAGCGATAGAGCTCGGGATTTTGGTAGGCGGGAATCGATTGTCTTGAGGCGATTGGCTCGGAACGGGCGAAATCGCCTCCACTCAAAACAACTCGTGGATTTCGTGCTTGCCGGAGTCTACTAGAGGAAACGGCCGGCCTTGTGGGCCAGGCAACTTGGTTTCCAGATCGAGCCCCAGGCTGTGATAAATCGTGGCTAGAACTTCGGAAGGCTCGACGGGACGCTCGGCCGGCACGCCACCAATGCGATCGCTCATGCCCACCACGCGGCCCCCCTTGACGCCGCCGCCAGCGAAGTAGGTCGTCCAGCACTGCGGCCAGTGGTCGCGACCGCCGGCCGGGTTGACGCGCGGCGTGCGACCGAACTCGGCCAGATTGCAGACCAGCGTGTTTTCGAGCAAGCCGCGCTGGCTCAAGTCCTCTAGCAGTGCCGCATAAGCTTTGTCGTACATAGGCGCCACGATGTTGCGCATGCCCTCGATCGACGTGAACGGATTTGATCCGTGAATGTCCCACGTGATTTCGTTGAACACGGTCAGAAACGTATTGATCGTGACAAAACGCACACCCGCCTCGATCAGCCGCCGCGAGAGCAGACAGCATTGGCCAAAACGGTTCATGCCGTATCGTTCGCGCACTTCAGTCGGCTCTTTCGTCAGATCGAAAGCCGAACGAGCTTGCGGGCTGGTCATCATCCGGAAGGCTGCTTCGAAATTGCTGTCGAGCAGCTTCGCGTTGTCGCTGGCAGTGAAGTTGTTCACCGTTTCATCGACGATCGAGCGCAACTTGCGGCGACGCTCCAGCCGCACTTCGCCGATTTCAGGCGGCGGCAGCAGGTCGGGAACCTTGAAATTCGGCTGCGAAGGATCGGCCATCAAAGCAAAGGGGTCGTAGGCCTTGCCCAAGAAACCGGCGTCCTGCCCGTGCGGCAAATTTCCGCCAGTCGGGCCCATCGGCTCTGGCAGAACCACGTGGGCTGGCAAGTCGCTCTTACGCCCGCGCAAATAAGCCAACGCACAACCGGCGTGCGGAGTATTGATGCCGCCGGTAAAGAGCCGTCCGGTTTGCATCATCTGATGGCCGGTGTCGTGGACCGCGGCGGCCGTATGGAAGCAACTGCGGACCAGCGAAAACTTATCGGCATGCTTGGCGTGCAGCGGCAGAATCTCGGAGATATCGATTCCCGGCGCGTTCGTCTTGATCGACTTGAAGGGCCCGCGAATCTCGACCGGGGCGTCCGGCTTCATGTCAAACGTATCGAGTTGACTGGGAGCTCCGAGATTGAAGATCATGATCACGCTGCGCTCGTCATGATCTTTGGCCACTGCGCCTTGGGCCCTGGCCGCCAACAGATCTGGCAGTGTGAGCCCGATAGCACCCAAAGCCCCGACCTGCAGAAAGTCGCGCCGGGTGACACCGTCGCACGTATGGGCCTGGCCTTTTCCGGTGAGATGAAGCATGGCTTGCGCACTCGCCTCCTAGCTCGAAAGTGGAACCCCGTAAGCTAGGTGTGAGACTAACACACGAAATGCGCAAGATCAAGATGCCGTGGCATTTAAGGTAGGCTGGGAGCCTGGAAATGAGAGCGCGAGGCATCACGCATGGGATTGCCGCACCAATGCAGTTTCGCTACTGCACAGCCGATTTTGGCTCGGTGGAGGCTTTTCTAGCCGTGGTGGCGGTCCCGCGTGGCGCGCGACCTAGCAGCAGCACCTTGCCATCTCGCAGAAAGCGGGGACGAGCGTCGAGCACGGCAATATCGGAGGGGAGCGAGGAACCGAGCTTTTCGAATTGCTCGTCGGTCGTAAATACGAACGCGCTGTTCGGGTGCCCGGCGAAAAACTGCTCGACGTCCTCAGCCGATTCAATTTCGGAAATCGGCGAGTCGGTGTAGAAGATGAAGCTGGGGCGAAAATAGCGAAACGAACCGATCGTCGGAAGCTGTCCTTTGGGTGTTTGCTCGACGATCAAGCGGGCAAATCTTGGGCTGTCTTGATAACGGTCGATGTGGACCGCTCCAAAGGCAAAGAGCGCTAGAGCCAGCGCCCCAGAAAACGTCGCCAGCGTCCAAACTGCTGGGCGAACCTGACCGCGCTCCGTAAAGAACAAGCCCAGTGCCGCTCCGCCCAGTGGAATCAATCCGGCGGCGGCCACGATCCAATCGTCGTTCAGGAAAACGTGTGCAACGATCGGGAACGCGACGATGATCGCCAAACCGGCCAGTGCCGCACTGGCCCACGACAAACGGAGCCAGCCTCGCGAAATCGTCGCCGGCTCGCGAATCCAGCGGTCGACGAAACAGCCCGTGAACAATGCCAAGGCCGGATAGGCGGGCAGCACGTAGCTGGGAAGCTTGGTGCCGGCTAGCGAGAAGAAACCCACCCACACGGCAAACCATGAACCGACGAGGACATAGCCAGGTCGCCATGAAGCAGTGCTGAACGTCTTTTTCAGGTGCACCAGGCTCGGTCCGAATAGGATCGACCAGGGAAAGAATCCCACGGCGATCGCGGCCACGTAATAAAACAGCGGGCCACGGTGGTTGTCCATCGCGTTCAAGAAGCGGCCGAAGTTGTGGACGCCGAAGAACCCGATCAACCACTGGCCATCGGTTTTGACGCCTACCCAAGCATACCAGGGACCGGCAACCGCCAAGACCATCACGATCGCCGTCAGCGGACGCATGCTCCAGACAGTCCGCAGGAAGTGTCCCGGGGAAAACGTGGCGGCAAAGGATCGAACGATGGCTTGCAGGCGGCCGCGCCAGCCAGATTCGGTCACCGGCTCGATCGGCTTGGTTCGCATGACGAGCAGGAACAGGCCAATGACGGCGGTGGGCAGCACGACGCCAACCGGCCCCTTGGTCAGCATGGCCAGGCCCATGACCCCGTAGGCGAGCGCGTAGATGGCCCAGGAGGGTTCGAACGTGGTCTGGCCGGCCCAAGGGGCATTGCGTTCGTTCGGCTCACCCGAGATTGCCCGGGCTTTGGCTGTACCCGAGACAAAGATCAGGACCGCCAGGGTTGAGAAAAACACCAGGAACGAATCGGGGGTTGCGGCCCTAGCAATGACGTTAAAATTAAGATTGCTGGCCAGGATCAGAGCGGAATAGAACGCGACCGACGGAGAGAACATCAGCCGGCCTAAGCGGTATGTCAGAAGCACGCTACCGATGCCGAAAATGGCCGACCAAAACCGAGCAGCAAGCTCGGTCGT
>JAYVCO010000668.1:0-2902 GCA_043749935.1 Planctomycetia bacterium | reverse complement strand
GCTAGCGAGAAGTTGGCGATGTGCTCGCTGGTGAATCCCGAAGCGCTTGGACCGCTCGACAGTATGTGCCAGCGCCATCCCGAGACGCCGGTCGTGATCGATCATTTCGCCCGGATCGGTGCGGATGGAAGCGTACGCGAGGCGGATGTCGACAAGCTCTGCCATTTGGCGCGGCATGCAAACACTCACGTCAAGATTTCGGCTTTTTACGCGCTCGGCAAGAAGCAAGCACCCTATCTGGACCTCGCGCCGATGATTCGCCGCCTGCTGGGCGCGTATGGACCAGAGCGGCTGATGTGGGCCACGGACTGCCCGTATCAGGTGCAGGAAGGCCACACGTATCTCGATTCGATCGAGTTGGTGCGAAGCCGTTTGGATTTTCTGACGACCGACCAACGCGCCTGGTTGCTCAGGAAAACGGCCGATCGCGTATTTTTCAATTGATACCCGCCAGGCATCCAAGAGGTGGATTATCGCAGCCCCGAGTTCGGAACTCGAATCCAGGCCCGACAGCCACGAGCAGTTCCATCCGCTGGCGCTTAGTCTACTGTTCGGCGTGTTCTATTTCATCCAGGGTATCAATGAGCCGACCGAAGGGTTGATCGCACAGCCGGTCCGCTCTCTCTTGAAATCGTGGGGGCAAAACGCGGAGCAGATCGCCACGTTTTCCGCATTGCTGGCGATGCCTTGGGCGCTGAAGCCCGTCTATGGGCTGATTTCCGATTTCATTCCGCTTGCAGGGTACTATCGAAAAAGTTATCTCGTGCTGGCCAGCGCCATCACCTCGATCAGCCTGGGCCTGCTCTATGCGCGCGATTTGCCGACCGGCGAGGTCAACACCTTGATGGCGCTGCTGATTCTGCCGACGATTGGTGTGGCGTTTTCCGACGTCGTGGTCGACGCCCTGATGGTCGAAAAGGGGCAACCGCGCGGGCTGACCGGGGTGCTACAGTCGGTGCAATGGAGCGCGATTTACGCGGCAACGATTCTGACCGGAAGCTGGGGCGGCTACCTGAGCGCCCACGCCAGCCAGCAAGATGGGTTTTTGATTTGTGCTTTGCTGACCCTGTTTGCCTTGGTGCTGTCGTTGACCGTCGTTCGAGAAAAGCGGTCGGGGCATTCCGCGCGCGACTTTGCCAATACCTGGCAAACCTTGCGGCAAGCCGTTCGCTCGCGCACGATCCTGGCGGTCGGAGCGTTTCTATTCTGCTGGCATTTCAATCCGTTCTCGACCACCGTGCTCTATATGTACATGACCCGCGGACTCAACTTTGGCGAGCAGTTCTATGGCAACTCGGTTTCGCTGATTGGCGTGGGCGCCATGGTCGGCAGTTTGCTCTACGGGTTTTACTGCCGCCGCGTGCCGATGGCCGTGCTGATCCACGTGTCGGTCGTGATGGGCATTCTCAGCACAGTCGCCTATTGGCTCATGCGCGACGAAGCCTCGGCTGCCGTAATTTCGCTGGCAATCGGATTTACCACCGGCACGGGCCTGATGGTACAGTTCGATCTGGCGGCCCGGGCCTGCCCGCCACGAACGGCCGGCACACTGTTCGCCGGAATGATGTCGCTGATGAATCTGGCCATGGCGCTTTCGACCTGGCTGGGGGGCTGGTGTTACGAGCGGATGCTCGAAACGTGGGGCAATCCGCTGGCATTCAACGTACTGGTCGGAATCGGGGCGTCATTCACAGCCTTGTGCTGGCTGGTGGTGCCCTACCTCAAGCACGAACAGCCGCCGGCAACCCTCGAAGTCTAATCCCGGCGCACGTCATTCGTATTCCCATTTGTGCAGCCACGGATCGCCCGTGCGCTCTTCGAATGCTTTCAGTTTCGCCTTGAGCTGTTCGAGCGTGGCGGCATGTTTGGGATCGGCTGCCAGATTCGACACTTCGTTCGGATCCTTTTCCACATCGTACAGCTCGAACTGCGGCCGGTGGGTGTACGCGGCGATTGTTCGCTTGCCATAGAGTGCATCGGGCCGATTCTTGAGAGCTTCTTGCCACGTGGCGGATTTCCACAAATCGGAGGCGAACGGATAGGGCAGCGGGTGGGCGATGTTCCAAATGAGTTTATACTGCCGATTCCTGATCACTCGCATCGGGTAGTACATCGTGATTTCGTGGAACGAATGCGAGGCGTACACTTCATCCCAACCGTCCGCGTGTTCCTGATCTAGAATTCCCAGAAACGAGCGGCCGTGTAGCTCGCCTGACGCCGCCGTCGCGCCGGCGAAATCGAGAATAGTGGGTGCGATATCAACCCAAGAAACCATCGATCGAGAACGCACACCATGACTGCTCGCATAAGGATTGCGCACCAGACACGGCAGCCGCAGGCCGGCGTCATACACGGTCGTCTTCGCGCCGGGAAACGGGATACCATTGTCCGAGATAAAGATAATCAGCGTATCCTTCCAATGGCCGGCTTCTTCGAGTATCTGAATTAGCCGTCCGATTCCCTGATCGACGCGCGAAACGGACTGGTAGTACTCGGCGAGTTCTGCCCGGCAGGTCGGAGTATCGGGCAGGAACGGCGGCACAATCACATCTTTGGGGTCATAATGGCGTTCATTGACGCCGGGATAAGCCTTTTCGTTGCCAAACAAATTCGGCTCGTACGGCGGCTTGCCCGTTCGGCCGCTGCGGTGTGGATCGGCCGTGCAAAAGTAGAGGAAGAAAGGGCGATTGTCGTCGCTGGCGACAAACTCGCGGCATTTATTGGCCATCTGCACGCTGCTGCGAGCTTCGTCGCCAAGCTCCGTTTGAAACGGGTAAACCGCCACTGGCTCGACGTGGAACTTGCCGATCCTGGCCGTGCGATAGCCCGCCTTGTCGAGCCGGGCCGGCAGCGTGTTGACCTGCCGCAACGTGGTGAAGTGGTGCACGCTATGCGCCAGGCC